>CAYQJL010000273.1:0-7580 GCA_964417675.1 uncultured bacterium
GCGGTGCCCCCCCCGCGGCGCACCCCCGCGGCGCATCCTGTGCGCATCCCTCCCGTCAGGCTCGGTCGGCCCGCCGCTGCAGGGCAATGCCGGCCAGGATGAGAACCAGGCCGATGATCGAGGAGCGCAAGATCTGCTCGCCGACGACGACATGGAGAAGCGCCAGGGAAAGGAACGGTGCCAGGAAGATGAGATTGCCCACCTGCGCGGTGGTTCGCGACAGGCGCAGGGCAGAGAGCCACAGGACGAAGGTCAGGCCCATCTCGAAGAGCCCCACATAGAGCCCCCCGGCGATGCCTGGCCAGCGGGCCGCCAGCGGATCTCCCGTGACCAGGGCGTACAGCCCGACGAACAGGGTTCCGAACAGGAAGCAGAGGCAAAGCTTGACGACCTCATCCCGCCGGTCGCGCACATTCCCGATCCAGAAGAGCGCCCACACCACCGAGCTGCCCACCGCCAGGAGAACCCCCACCGGTTCGGCGAACTCCACCGAGAGCACATCCCCACGCGTGGAGATGACCCAGACCCCCGCGAAGCTGATCAGCAGGGCCAGCAAGCTCAACGGCCGGATGCGCTGCTTCAGGATCGGGATCGACAGCAATGCCAGGGCGATGGCCCAGGTGTAGTTCAGGGCTTGGGCTTCCTGCCCGGGGAGGAGTTGGTACGCGCGAAAGAGAACTGTGTAGTAGAGAAACGGGTTGAGGAACCCGAGCCCGGCGAAATAGAGCAGTTCACGCCGGCGAAAGTCCCGCAGGGTTCCAAGGCGGCCCTGGACGGCGAGAATCAGGAGCAGAACGATCAGGGAAGACAGGGCCGCGTAGAAGAGCATGGCCACCGGCGTCAGCTCACGCAACGTCAGCTTGAAGGCCGAGGCCACGGTCGACCAGGCCAGCACCGCTCCCAGCCCGTGAAGATACGCCTTGGTCTGCTGGTCCACCTGCCCCCCCCCTTTGCCTGAGCTGGAGCCTACCGTTACCTGCCCGTGGAGGCAACCTGCGGGAAGCTGGCTGAACGGCGCGCAGGGCCGGGGAGCGGCTGCCGACACACGACCGTGGCCGAGGTGGCCTGGTCGGGGCCCCGACCGCCGCACGGACCTTGCGCCGCGGCCGGACGCCGCGACCTTAGCGCCGTTTCGAGGTGGGCAATCCTGCCAGATGGGCGGCGAGATCGGGCCAAAGGGGGCACTCCAGAACGCGGGGCACCTCGAGGGCTTCCGCGGCCTCCGGTGGGAGTGTGATCCGCAGGGCGTGCAGCCACAGCCGCGGCGGGGCCATGTCGGGCCGGGCATGGCCGTAGCGGTCATCGCCGAGGAGGGGATGGTTGCGCGCGGTGAGGTGGGCGCGCAGCTGGTGGAAGCGGCCGGTGTGAGGCTGCAGTTCCAAGAGGCTCCAACCCGCGCCCCTGCGCAGCGTCCGGTACTGGGTGCGGCTTGGCAGGCCGCCCAGCGCCGGCCGCATTCGTCCCCCGCGGTCTCTGCGAAGTCGCAGGTCGATGTGCCCTTCCGGGGGAGACAGATGGCCCGCGATCATGCCCCAGTAGATCTTCTGCAGAAGCCGCGCGCGCAGGAGACTCGTCACCAGGCGGTGGCCCGTGGGGCTCAGCGAGAAGAGAAGAATGCCGGAGGTGTCACGATCGAGCCGGTGCAGCACGCCCGGTACCGCCGAAACGCCGGAGGGACCGGCCTGCGCCTCGAGTTGCTGCCCGGCCCAGCCGAGAAGATGAGCCGCATGGGGACTGGGCGTCGGAACCGTGGGGAGACCCGGCGGCTTGCCCAGCACCAAGAGATGGTTCGACTGCTGTACAATCCGCGGCGTCGACTCGACCAGTCCGCAGTGGGAAGCATCGCCCGATGTGTCGTTGGTGGCATCGTGCGTGGCATCGCTCGTGGCATCGTCCTTGGCATCGTGCGTGGCATCGCGCGTGGCATCGCCCATTGCGGTGTCAGCCGCCCCACCGGATGTGTGGTCGGCTGCGCCGCCCGATGCACTGCCGGGGCCCGTCATCCGAACGAGGCGAACGATCTGGCCGTGCTTCACATAGGTTCGCCCGTCGCCTACCCGCGAGCCAATCCGGACCTGGCCGCTTCTCAGGAGCTGATCGATCCGGCCCCGGCTCAGAGCGGGGCACACCTCCCGGAGGAACCGGTCCAGGCGGAGCTGGTGCTGATGGCGTCCGACCTTGAACTCGCGCGCGGACATGGTTGGCCCGCTACACCGCAGCCTGGGCCCGGCCCGGCCCCATGGCGGCGGCCCGCCCCATGGCGGCGGCCCGCCCCATCAAATGCTCCGACTCGGGTTGATTCATGGTGATCCCCCCATGGATGAGGTGCGCCGCGATCGGGCACCCTCTTTCTTGCTCTCCTGCGTGCCTATCAGCACGCCCGGGCCTGAGATCGGGCGTGCTGATGGGCGGGCGATACAGAATGCACCACGAACGGTCGCAGGCTTTCGCCGCCGGCGGCATGGCGTGCTGATGGGCTATGGGCGATACAGAATGTGCCGGTGGTGTCCTTCCTGCGTCCGCGGCACGGTATGGCAGATCTCACAGTGGCTCTCCGTGCCGATCGTGCCGGCGATGCCTTGATACTGCAGGGGCCCGATGTTGTCCAGATCCGCGGCCATCGGGTTCAGCGCCGGATAGATCGCGTGGGGCGAGCCGTGGCAGGCGCTGCACATGAGGCCGCGGTCATCGGTGCGGTTGCGATAGAGCGCGTCGGCCCCCGAGGTCCATTGGTTGAAGGCATCGATTTCGATGATGGCATCCGCATCGAGGAAATCCTCATGAAGGATCGCTTCGGAGGCGCCTTCCGGGAGATCGAAGCCTCGGTGGCAATTGAGGCAATCCGGCTGGTGGATCCAGGGCATGCGTCCGTGGATCTGCTCGATCGAGTCGACTGCGTTGGGCTTCAGGTGGACCATGAGCCGCGCGGCGCCGCTCTTGCCGGCTTCATGCTCATGCTTGACCAGCGACAGGGCATGGTCTTCGAGCGTGCCGTGGCATTCGACACAGGTCAGGCCGACATCCGATCCGTGCCGGCCGCGCAAGCAGCGCGTGGCGCCGTCTTCGCGCGAAGGATGGCACATCAGACAGGCGGCTTCCTCCATGTCGGGCATGTAGTTTGCGTGGAAGCCGTGAATCGCCGCGGACAGGTTCAGCAGCTCCGGATTCCCGTCGGTCCCGAGCGCCGGATCCTGATGGCAGGCAGCGCAGATCCTCGGCCGGCCGGCCAGCGCCTCGGCCAGCAGGTTCGTGCGGTTCATGCGATCATGGACCGCGAGGATGTCGCGGCTGGTTTCCTCGGAGAAGCCGGCCTGATTGAGGAATCTCCACTCGCCGGCATGGCAGTTCTTGCAGCCCATCTCCGAACTGGTCGGGGCGACCATCCGCGTTTGAGCCAGTTGCTCGCCCGTGGCCTGGTCGTAGGCCTCGATCGTGAAGGTGGGATAGGGATCATAGATGCCGCTGTCCGGGTAGGGCACCACCGGAATCATTTCGGCCGTGAAAGCCGCCACGCCATCCCTGGGTTCCAGCCGGCCGGCCATACCCTTTCCGGCCAGTCCCGTGGGAGGGACCAGTGCCGCGCCGAAGTTCGATGCCGCGAATTCCCAGAAGCGCACGTGGTTCTGAGGCTGCTCAAATCCCACTTCGACCGAGTAGCGCAACTCGACGCCCGCGGTGACCAGCTCGGGCTGGGGACCGCGGCGGATCAGTTGGGCCCAGATCGTGTTGGCCGGCGGCAGGATCACCCACCAGGGGTCACTGTCACTCAGGCAGTGCATGCCCAGATCGTTCCAGGCCAGCAGGACGTACTCGGCCGAGGCCGCATCGAAGGCAGGAACAGCGAACTCCTTGGTGGCGACATCGACCGGCGCGAAGGGCGCGGCCTCGGTCTTGCCATGCAGGCCGGTCACGATGTAGGCGGCCAGGGCGTCCCTCTCCGCAGCGGTGCCCAGGAACGGCGGCATGTAGGTGTTGATCTTGCCCTGCCCGCTGAGCTGGGCCGTCATGCCGGTGACGCCGTACTTGGCCGTTCGAACCAAGAGATCGTTGTAGCCGCCCAACGTGTGGCAGATCAGACATTGGTGGGTCAGCAGTTCCCGCCCGGCCGCCAGCTCATGGCCGGGCGTCACCTCACGGTGCTCGACCCACTTGGCCTGCGACAGGAACCCGCTGGCGCGCATCTCGGCCGCCTGAGCCGGCGTGACCCCGCTCGAATACAGGTGTCCGAAGATCACATACGGTTTGCGGGCGATTTCGCGAACGTATTCGAACCCGCCTATCCAGGTCAGTCCGATCACGAGGAGCACGACGGCCACCAGCCGCTGCAGCCGCGGAGCGAGTCGCACCAGGACCATCAGGCCTCCGAGAAAGACGATCGCGCTGGCCCACAGGAAGGCCTGCGAGAAGGGCATCGCCTCCGGGTTGCGCAGATGGATGTTGGCCAGCGGATCGGCCGGGATGCTGCCCAGATACCACAGACCGCCCAAGATCGTCAGGGCGAAGGGCACCAGGATCCAGGTGCCGCAGTAACGCATCAGCTTGGCACGGTAGGGCTCACGCGAGAAGGCGGCCGTCACCAATCCGAAGATGCCCGCGATCGTGAAGGCCATCCCGCTGCGCAAGATCAGGGACGGCCAGAAGGTCGGATTGAAGAATCCATCCCAGAATCCCTGGGTCTCGATCCAGCGCCCCGGGGTGAGCATGAAGGAGAGGATCCCATTGATGACGAAGAGGCTCAGCCACGCAAAGGCGAAGTAGAGCCACCCGATGGCCATGTGGACCTTGGGCGCCAGGCGGTCCCAGAGGTAGTAGTAGAGGAGCAGAGCGACGATCTCCGCGATGAAGAAGGTCCATTCGATGGCCCACCCGAAGACGAAGCTGTGGATCAGGGCCGAGGTGCCTTGCGGATGGACCAGCCCAATGATGAACCAGATGCCCACGCCCGTGACTCCGCCAAAGACCATCGTGAGCAGCAGGAAGAAGCGAGTGTGCCGTTTGACATACGCCAGGAGGCCCTCGTCTTGGTCGCGACGCGCCTTGCGCTCGGTCAGCACGAGGAACAGCCCGCCGCCGACCGCGAGGTGGGCGACGTACACGTGCAGGATCGCAATCAGCGCGATGAGCACGCCGCCACCGATGGCCGGGATTTGCCAGAAAGGATAGTTCACAGCATTACCTCACGCGTTCGGGGGGGCTCAGGACCGTACCTTCCAGGCCTCACGCAGCATCCAGTACAGGATGCCGGCGACGGCCACCAGTGAGATCAGGAAGAAGACCAGGGGGCTCGCCTGGGGCACCACGGCCAGATCGGCCGGATGGAACACCGGCGCGAGATAGGCCGTGCGCACCATGTCCCTGACCAGGACCATCAGTACGACGGTCAGGAAGGTCAGCAGGCTGGTCAGCCATACGCGGCCGCGGAAGGCGAGATGCACGGCCCAGGCCGCCAACAAGACACCCACCCACAGGTGCAGCGTGTAACTGAGGTTGCTTCCCATGAAGAGGCGGTGGATGCGCATCGGCAGCACCATCCAGAAGACGAGGCCGATGCCCATCTGCACCAGCGTGCTCCAGCCGAAGATGCGCAGTCCCCCGCGGATCTCGGCCTCGGACCCCGCGCCTCCCCGCCGATCGGCAAGCCGATGGAAGACGGCCCGGCCCAGGCCGGCGATCGCGACCGAGGCCAGCACGAAGTGAAGATAGCGCGGAATCAGGGTTGGTTCGGACAGATTCAGGTAGGTTCCCCCCGGCTGGGCGAAGTAGACGCCCCACCGCTCGGGCCGCAGCATCAGGGTCATGTTGTTCGAGAGCATGAACCCTACGAACAGCATGAGCAGTGTGGAAATCGAAAGCCAGAGCGTGCCGAGACCCCGGCCCGGCCTGTCGTGCACGAAGCCGTAGGCGGCGTAGTAGGCCGCGATCAGGATCGGAATGACCAGAATCCACCCGATCGCCATGAGTACGGAGCTGGTGTAGAGGAACTGGCCGAAGAGAACCTGAACGAAGAGCAGGGGGGGCACACCGAGGTTGATGGTCAGGGCAATCAAGGTGGGCAGCCCGCGGGCCTCGGCCGGTGATGCGGCGCCCCGGAGCCGCCGCGTGAGCGCCAGCAGCCCGCCCCCCAGCATGAGATTCATGAGGAGCAGATGCAGCACGAAGGTCAAGATCAAGAAGAACTTGAACCAGCCCCACGGCACCGGGATCGCATCGGGAGTCGGAATCAGACTGCTGGGATCCATGGGCAAACCCTCGATCAGGTAGATGTCGACCATCCTGGGACAGGTGACAGCGGCCGGCCGGCCGCGGTAGGTGAGGCAGGCAAACTCCAAAGGCCTGCGGATGCGGATCGTGGCCGGAACCGCGACACATGATAGGAAGGTCGGAGGTCGGCGCAACCGAAATCTGGAGGTGCCTGCGCCAAGATCCGATCTCCGCTCTGCTTCGGTTGCGCCACCGACTGGCGCGCCGGCGGAGCCGCCCGCGAACGCGACAGCGAGGTTGGCTGCGTTCCGTGGATGATTCCGGCGGACGGGGGGATCGCTTACTCCCCGATGATCTTGACCAAGACCCGCTTGCGCCGCAACCCGTCGAATTCGCCGTAGAAGATCCGCTCCCAGGGGCCGAAGTCCAGCTGACCGTTCGTCACCGCGACGACCACCTCGCGCCCCATGATCGTGCGCTTCAGATGCGCGTCACCATTGTCTTCGCCGACGTTATGGCGGTACCGGGAGTGCGGCATCTCGGGGGCCAGCTTCTCGAGCCACACCTCGAAATCATGGTGCAGCCCCGATTCGTCATCATTGATGAACACGCTGGCCGTGATGTGCATGGCATTGCACAGCAGCAGTCCTTCCTGGATGCCGCTCTCGCGCACACAGGCTTCGACATCCGGAGTGATGTTGATCAGTTGGCGCCGCTGCGTGACGTCGAACCATAGCTCCTTGCGATAGCTCTTCATGGCGGTCCTCCGGCTACGGATCGGTGAGCAGCCTCATCTGCTCCTCCGCGCGGGAGCGGATGACGGCCTCGATGCACCCGAAGAAGTTCATCACGCACGGCACGCGCAGCGAATAGCGGACCTGGGCGCCCCGGCGTTCACCCGCGACGATGCCGGCCTCCCGGAGGACCGAGAGGTGCTTCGAGACGGTGGAGACGTCCGCTCCCACGGCTGCCGTCAGTTCGGCGACATGATGGGGACGGTCATTCAGCATCTCCAGGATGAGTAGCCGGGAGGGGTGCGCCATGGCCTTGAGAATGCGGGCGCGGGCCTCCAATTGGGCCCCAAACTGAGTGTCCATGCTGCCTCCGGATGATTGATACACCGTCCAGAATTGTAATTTGGCAAAATTGCCAAGTCAAGTGATAGGTTGCCGTCCAGGGGGCAACACTTGTGCCGCGGCCTAGACGGAAACTCCCCCCCGTCCAGTTTAGGCGACCTCCCGTATCTCCACTTCGTAGCCGAGGTTAGCAAGGCGCTGGAGGAGGCGGTTCTTGCTTCGCTCTCGATCTCGGTGAGTGAAGTAGTTGGCTCCGGGATCCTCATAGAAGGTCCCCTCCTGGAGCATGTGGTAGGCAGCGGT
>CAYQJL010000274.1:0-42255 GCA_964417675.1 uncultured bacterium
CGCAGGGGCGGGGGGGGGGGGCGGCGCCCCCGCGCCCCCGCTTCGCTACAGCGCCAATTGCGTAGACGGATGCTCGCCAGCGGCGGGCGGTCGCCCCAGCGGTGCGGCGCTACGGTTCGGCAACCACGATGCGCGGCGTCACGAAGATCAGCAGCTCGCGTTTGTCGTCCTGCTCATCGCTCGAGCGGAACAGGTATCCCAGCACCGGCAGATTCTTCAGCACCGGCACGCCGCGTTCGAACTTGGTCTTGCGGGTGTTCAGAAGGCCACCAATCACAGCCGTCTGGCCGTCCTTGACCATCACCCGGGTGTCGGCCTCGGTGGTGTTGAACACCACGCCGCCCTGCACAGTGGCCTCCTGGGATAGGTCGCTGATCTCGGGGTGAATGTCGAGCGTGATCTCCGCATCCGAGTTCACGTGCGGCGTCACCTCCAGAGCGATGCCGACCTTCTTGTACTCGGTAATGGCATTGCCGGCCTCGTCCATCGTGATGACCGGCACCTCCTTGCCCACCAGAATGCGTGCCATGCGATTGTTGACCGTCGTGATGCGCGGCGTGGAGATGATGTCGGCCTTGTTGTCGGTGGCCAGTGCCTGGATGCGCGCCTGCACATCCCCAAAGGAACGCAAGACGCCCACCTGCACGTTGCCCGCCGAGGCAACCACGTCGTCGGCCGAGACGCCAGCAGCTCCCGACGCGTTCGCGCCCACCGAGTGCAGGTTGCTCATGCCCCAGGCGATTCCGAGCTGCCGTGACATCGTGGCGTCCACGTCGACCAGTTCGGCGGTGATCTCAATCTGGAGGGTCTGCGTATCGAGCTCGTGAAGCGTCCGGCGCAACTCGGCCAGCCGCGGCCCGATGTCGGTGACGATCAGCGCGTTGGTGCGCTCGTCGATTTCCACCGAGCCGCGCCCCGTGCGCATGGCATTGACCACGGTCTTGAGCTCCTCCGCGTTGGCATAGCGCAGATTGACGATCGCGGTCTCGAGTGGCATCAGATCCTCTTGTTTGCGGGCCGATGACTCGCGAGCCAGGGATTCATCCTGCGCCGTTCGCTCGGTAGCGACACGGATCACGGAACCGTGATCCATGGCCACCAGCCCCATGGCGCGGCAGACTGAATCGAGCATGTCGTACCAGGGCAGGTCCAGGGCCCGCAGGGTGATGGCGCCCTTGACATTGCCGTCGGCCACGATGTTGATCCCGGCGTATTCGGCAATCGAACGCAGGACGGTGTGAACGTCCGCGCCTTGTACATCCAGGGACATCGGTTGGGCCGCGGCGTGGGTCTGCCCAAAGCCGCGGGCCCCTCCCGCGGAGCCGAATCCAGGTGCTTGATCATGCCGCGGACGGCCGTGAAGCCAAGTGTCCCTGGCCCGCCGTTCGGCTCCCGGCTTGTGGCGGGCAATCACCTTGTCGTAGGGGTCGTCCGCCGTCGACGTTTCCGCGGGCTCCTCCTGGGCGGCCGGGAGCGGTCCCTCTCGTTCGGCCAGGTCGCCGATGGCCTCGTGCGGCACGGCGCCCGCGTCGGCGGCCACCACCGGGGCCGCCGGCCAGGACGTGACACTGACAGCCTCGTCCGGCCCCGGCGGCACTGGGCTCTCCGGCGCGCTGTCGGCCGGGGTCGCGGCCGGACGCTCCTCGGGAATCCAGCTCAGGATCAGCGCATCGCCCCACATGTCCGGGCAATCCTCATCGGACCAGACGTTGTGCGGCTCCGTATCCGTAGGCCTGGTTTCAGCCGACAGTTCGGCGAACCACTCCGCCGGCGCGGCGGCCGAGGTGACCGGCGATGCCGCGGCCGGCGCCGGCGTGACCGGCTCTTCCGCGGCCGGGTCCAGCGCACGCGACGCCCCCGGCACGATGACGGCCGGCGCAGCCGTCTGCGGCGCGATCTCCATCGCGATTGGCTCCGGTTCCCCCACCTCCGCGGCGGTCCGCGTGGCGGGCGGTTGGGGGCCCTCGAACGGCACCAGCATCGATCCCCACGGCTGGGCCGTCTCACCCCCGCGCGCCGACATGAACGGTCCGGCCGACACCATCGGCCCGGCCGGCAGCAACGGTCCGGCCGACACGAATGGGGTTGCGGCTGGAGACGGGCCCGGGTCCGGCGCGAGATCCGCTTCGTCGGACAGCCCGCCCACCGGCCACACGCGCAGTTCGATGCCGTCGCGGGTGCGCTCGACGGTGTGTTCTACCGGCGCGGAGGTCTCGATGACGTAGCGCACGATCGACTCCTCCGGCGAATCCTTCCATAGCGAGGAACGCAGATCGGTCACGAGCGGATCCTTCTCGGGCGCGGCGACCTTCCAGGGCGCCCTGACCGCGACCAGATCCAAAACGACCCGGTAGGGATCCTGCATGGCGAAGGCATCAAAGGTCAGCTCTTGCCCGGCGGACAGCCGCAACGTGACGACCTCTCCCGCCCGCGCGTATTCCGCTCCGGCCAGATCCACGGTCTCCGGCGCCGCACCGGCGGCCGACATCCCGGTCAGCAGGCCGGCCAGCAGCAATCCGAGCACGCTGCGATCCATCCCTGTCCTAGCGTTCATCTCTTCCCTCCACCCCCGAGGTGACCGGCAAGGTCACCGTCTTGACCACTCCATAGTGGCTCACCCTCACGGTGATGCCATCCAGGCTCACCGCCGTCACACGACCGTTGCTGATCCGGTCGCCCTGTCTCAGGATCATGCTCCTGCCCCCGGGTGTCTGAACCAGTGCGAACCGATCCCGGGCGCCCCATAGAATACCGACCACGATAAGGTCATCGACGTCGATTGGACCATCGGCCAACTGCTTGGCACCGGCCACCAGCAACGGTGCAAACGGATCCCGCAGCCCGGCGCTCTGATAGAAGTACGGTTCATGCGACAGGAAGTCATCGAGCACCTCGCCTACGTCCAGGAGCAGGGAATCATTGCGGGCAGCCGCCTGCAGATGGCGCGCGCCCATGACCGGCACCTCTTCGGCCTGCAGGGCGTTCGGCCCGATCCACGGCGCCACGAGCAGGACCATCGCGCCCACGGCCAGAAGCACCGTGGCGATCAACGCTGCGGATTTCATTCTTCACTGCCCCCCTCTTCTCCCGAGTGCTCCCGGCGTCCCTGCACCTTCTGCTTGACCCCCTGGGCGATCGCCCCGACCCCCTCCGCTCCGCCATCGGCCGGGCCGGTTCCCAGGGTGTAGGCCACCGCCGTGAAGCTGGCCTTGGCAGGAAACTTCGGGCTCTCGCGCGGCGGAAGCTGCTCGATCTCCAGATCACGCACGTTGATGATCCGGACCATGTTGGCCACTTCGTTCAGGAAGGCGGCGATCTGGTGATAGCCGCCTTCGACCTCGATGCTCAGGAGATTCTCCCGATAGAAGTCGCCGTTGGCACTCCCGGCTGGCTTGAAGAGCACGAAGTCAACCCCGCAGCTCTGTCCCCGAAAGGAGATCTCGCGGAAGAGGCTGATGATCTGCTTCTCATTCGGCAGGAGCTGATTGGCCTCGGTCCACTTGCCCTGCAACGCCTCGAACTCCGCTTCCAGGTGCGGCAGGTTCTTCAACGACTGCCGCGCACGGTTCACTTCCAAGCTCACCTTCTCATAGCGGCCGCGCAGCTCTCCGAGCTCCTGCGCTTGGGCCTTGTACGAGAAGGGAACCAGCGCAGTGAAGAAGTTCAGATACAGAATCGCCGCTGCGCCGATGGCGAGGAAGAGCAGTCTGGCTGTCTTGGGATTGTTGATGTCCATCCGAAGCTTCCTCCTGGCCCGGGAAACGGTCCTACTTGGTCACCCGGGTCGTCAGGGTGAAGGTCATGACCGGTTCGCTGTCGATCTTCTTGCGTTCCGCCACCGCGAGGTCGATCTGCCCATACAGATCGGTGGCCTCCAGGCGGCTCATCAGGTCGGCCACAACCAGGTTCGAGAAGGTGACACCCTCGAGCGTGTAGGCCCGCGGCCCGGTCTGACGCAGCTTCGTCAGCCAGAGATGCTCGGGAACCTGGATCGACAGTTCATCCAACAGCTGCACCTGCAGTGTGCGTTCTCGGTTCAGGTCACGCACAAGATTCAGACGGAGGTTCAATTCCTCGCGCTTGCGCATGAGCTGGTTGATGCGGTCAATCTGTGGCTTGAGGCGTTGGCTCTCCTGTTCGGCCACCACCAAGTCGCTCCTCAAGCCCTGGATCCTGCTGGCCTGCATCAGGTGCAGCGCGGTAAGCGGCACCACCACAGCAACGATCGCCGCCAGCGGCAGCAGGAAGTTCTTGCGGGGAGCTGTGACAAGCTGTCGTTCCTCACTCCGCTCCTCCTTTGGCAGGAGGTTGACGCTGATCACCTCACGCCCCCTTTCTGAGCGCCAGCCCTACCCCGACAGCCAGCTGCGGGGCGATGTCCTGGGGATCGGATCCTTGGAAGAGTTCCGCGGCATAGCGCAGGCGCCGCAGCGGATTGATCGACTCCACCGGCAACGGCTGAACCTGAGCCAGCGCTTCCAGGAAACCCGCAATGCGGGCGCCGCCGCCCGACACGAAGATCTTGTCGAGTTGCTCCGCCTCGCCGGAGGTCCGCAGATAGGTGGCCGACTTCTCCAGACTCTGTGCCACGTCCTTGCAGAAGCTCTCGATCATCGGCTTGACCTCGAGCTTGCCGCCTCCGGACTGGAGCGCTTGCACGGCCTCCTCGCGCCCCACCTGGAAGCGCTTCTGGACGGCGCGCACCACCGTGTGGATGCCCAGGGAGAGATCCTGGGTGTAGAGCGGCACACCGTCACGGATGATGTTCATGTTGGTGATCTCGGCCCCGAGATCCAGAAGCACGGCCAGTTCCTCCGGGCGCAGATCATGCGCGGTCTCGACCACGTTCTGCACGGCGAACGAGTTGACATCGATCGCCTCGGGCGCCAGGCCCGCCTCGCGGATGATGTCGGCCAGGTTCAGGATCAGGTCGCGCTTGGCGGCCACCAGCAGCACCTGCATCTGATTCGGCCCGATGTCGGCGGGCAGGATTTCGTAGTCAATCGAAACATCATTGATGTCGTAGGGGATGTGCTGCTCGGCCTCCCAGTAGATGGCCTCGGCCGCGTCCTCTTCCGGCAGGCGCTCCATCACGATCTTCTTGACGATCACGCCTCGCCCGTGAATGCCGGCGATCACTCGCCGGCGCCGGATGCCGCGCGATTCAAACAAGTTCTGAATCATCTCCACGACCATCTGGCGATCCATGATCTCGCCGTCGACGATCGTCTCGGGATCCAGCGGAGCGACACCGTAGTTGACCAGGTGAATGTCACTCCCCTGGCGTTCGATCTCGACGACCTTGATGGCACTGGCGCCGATGTCGAGTCCGACCGTTGTCTTCTTGCGTTTGTTGAACACCTGGTATGCCTCCTCGCGCCCAGGTAATGAGGCAGCCGGCTCCTCGAGAGGGGGGCCGCGGGATCGCGATCTATGGTTGATATCGACAATCGGCGATTTGATCCTGAGAAGATTGGCGGTATCCGCCCGGTTTCTTTCCGCGGGTCAGGAGAGGGGCAGCAGACGCAAGTACGTTTCCCACAGCACATTTCCTGCAAACAGCACAACCCAAGCCGCGGGCGCAAGAAAGGTCCCAAACGGCAGTGCCGTCCGGCGGTTCCCCTGTCCGCGCAGCATCAAACCGACGCCCACCAGCGTGCCCACGAAGGAGCCGCACAGAATCGTTCCCAGCGCTCCCTGCCATCCCAGAAACGCTCCGACCATGGCCATCAGTTTGACATCACCCATTCCCAACCCTTCCCGGCCGGTGATGAGTTGATACCCATAGGCCACGGCCAGGAGGCCACCACCTCCGGCAGCCACCCCCAACAGAGCATCCTTGAACGGGAGCGGTCCTGCCAGGGCCCACAGCAACCCCAGCACCGTGCCCGGTATGGTGATCGTGTCAGGAATGATGCGGTGGTCCAGATCGATGAAGAGGACCGCCAGCAGCGCCAGCACGAAGGCCACCCAGATGGCGGCCCCCAGTACGCTCCCGGCATAGGCGAAGGCCAGCATCGTCAGCCCGGCTCCGGTGGCCTCCACCGCGGGATAGCGCCAGGAGATCCTTGCCCGGCATCCCCGGCACCGTCCGCCCAGCAGGAGATAGCTCAGGATCGGGATGTTCTCAAGTGGGGCCAGGCGGCGGGCGCAGTGCGGGCAATGCGAGGCCGGCCAGGCCACCGACAGGCCCTGGGGCAATCGGTAGATGACCACATTGAGGAAACTCCCCAGGCAGGCGCCCAACCCGCCGATCAGCAGCCAGCCCCACGGGTGCCCCGTCAACAGATCGTAGACCGCCTGGGCGTGCATCAGCCAACCTCCTGTTGCGCCGCGCCGGATTGCGCGCCCGCGTCCCCCGTCTCCAGATCGGCAATGCGTTCCTGGGCCATGCGCTGGATCTCCTCGTTGTCGCTGGTGGCGGCCATCACCTGCCAGAGCACGCGGGCCGTCTCCGGATCGCCGGCCCGCTCATAGGCGGCGGCCGCAAAGCGGCCAACATAATCGGCCGCGCCCTCCAGATGGGAAGCGCAGTGGAAATTCTGTGCGGCGCAGGCATGCTTCTTCAGGGCCACGTACTGGAAGAACCCGAGTTCGAAGCGCAGTTTCCAGGAATCCGGATTGCGGTCGGCCCCGCGCTGCAGAAGCGTCTCGGCCTCCCGCAGGAAGCCTCCCTCCGACATGACCAGGGCCGCGAAGAGGTAGGCGTTCTCGAAGTGGGGATCCGCATCCGTCAAGGTATAGAAGAGGTGCGGCGACAGCGGATAGCGGCGGTCGCCCTGGCGGTGCTTGCCGTAGTACTGGACGGCCTGCAGCCAGGCCAGGTCGGCCACCAGCTGCGGGTGTCCCAGACTGGCCTCCCGCAGGAAGCGCCCCGAGGGGAACAGCGTGAGCTCGCTCTCATCGCGCACGGCGGGACGGGAACGCTCCAGCGCCTCACCCAATGGCACCGATCCGGCCAGCAGACCGGCCCCCACCACCAGAAGCAACAGCGAGTGTGTTCGCACGCGCATGCCTAGGAGAACTCCCGACGCCGGAAGATCACACTCCCGATCGCCAGCACCGCCGCGCTGTAGACCCCGGCATACAGCGTCGCCCAGAGCAGCTGCTCACTCGGCACGTGCACGCGATGGAAGACCTCCAATGTGTAGCTAAACAGGTCCAACCGGGGCAGGATCAGAAAGAGCCCTTCCAGCGCCAGGCTCACGAGGGATCCGGGCAACAGGCCCGCCAGCTCCAGCAGGCTGCCGGCCAGATGTCCAATGATGAAGAGGCTCACCAGAAAGAAGGTCGCCAGCACCGGACTCGTCAAGCAGGTCAGCAGCATGGTCACAGCCGCCATCACGACAAGCTCGAGCCAGGCGAAGTAGCCCGCCGCCAGCAGGGCCGGCGAAAGGCTGTAGCCGGAGGCGGCCATGACGGCCGCCAGAAGCAGCAACATGCCGCCGAGGCTCAGCCCCAGCACGCCGGCCAATCCGAGAAACTTACCGAAGATGAACTCCTCGCGCCGAATCGGCTTGGCGAGCAGCATCAGGATCGTCTTGCGATCGATTTCCCGATGCAACATGCGGGTGCCCAGCAGGACCAGCAAGAGAAAGCCGACCGCCCCCAGCGCACCCACCCCGAGATCGATTGTCACTCGTTCCGCTTCTCCGAGCGCCAGCGGGCTCAGCAGCCGGGATGCAAGAAAGAGCATGACAGCGAAGCCCCCCAGCACAAGGAAGGCCCTCTCGCGCATGGCGTCCAGGACGGTATGGCGGGCCAATGACAAGACTGCACTCATGCCGCATCCTTGGGTTGGGGTCTCAGGCCGCCGGGGCCCGGACCGATCCATCACTCCCCGCCCCACGGCCGGGCGCCGCCGGGCGTGCCTCCGAAAGATCGCGCGCCTCCTGCAGCACGCGCGCATAGAACGATTCGAGCCGCTCCCGTTGGGGCGCCACTGATTGCACCTCAACGCCGCGATCCAACAGGTACCGCAGAACCGCCGTCTGGCCGGCGCCGCCTGCGCTACCCAGCAGCCAGCGATATTGCCCCGGGGCCAGCTCGGTCGCCACGACACCCTCCAGCGGTTCCAGGGCTTTTCCCGAATAGGTGATCGCCACCCCTCCCCCGCACTCATTCAGGAGATCATCGAGCGATCCCTGGGCGGCAATCCGCCCGTCGGCCAGCAGGGCCACGCGATCGGCCAGCGACTCGACGTCCGGGAGAATGTGGGAGTTGAGCCACACGGTCGTGCCGGCCTGGCGTAGGCACCGGATGAGCTCCTTGGTGGAAGCGCGCGCCTCGGGATCCAGGCCTCCGAGCGGTTCGTCGAGCAGCACCAGTTCGGGATCGGGAAGCAGTGCCGCCGCCATCGTCACACGTTGCAACCAGCCGCGCGAGAGTTTGCGCACGCGGATCGCGCCATGCCGCTGCAAGCCGCACAGCTCGACGACCCGCGCGCAGCGCCGCCGCCGCTCGCTCCCGCGCAAGCCGCTCAGGCCGGCCATGAATTCGAGCGTCTCGGAGACCGTGAGCGCCGGATAGAGATACGGTTGTTCGGGCTGGTATCCGAGGCGCGCGCGGGCCCGGCGATCCCCCAGCGGCAACCCGAAGACCGCACCCTCACCGGAGGTGGGCCTGACCAGGCCGAGCAGCAGCTTCATCAGGGTCGTCTTGCCGGCGCCGTTGTGTCCGAGCAGGGCGAAGACCTCGCCCGCTTCCATCTGCAAGGAGACATCCCGAAGAACAGGAATCCGCTTGCGGCGGATGCCACTCCGGAAGGTCTTGCTGAGACCCGTGCACCATAGAATGACGTGATCAGCCGATCTGGTACTCACTCCCCGCGTCCTTCCTGTCCGCAGCGGTGCCCGGCGCGAAACCGCCGAGGAACATGCTCGCCGGCCGCCAGCCGCTTCTCATCCGTTTGTGAGGGTGATCACAATCCGATCCGCCCCATAGCCCTCAATGGCATAGATCCCACCCGCGCAGCTGTATCCAATGTTGCCGGGACGGAGCTCCGGCGGCCCGATCACGCACGGCTCTCCGGTGAACGGGTTCGGCGGATAGACATCCCGCGGGAAGAGCCCGGGCCTCAGGTCGCCGAGCGTGGGCATGGCGCCGTCATGCGCCGCCGCCCAATCCTCGACCACCCGCTGCACCGTCCGCGCATTCTGGCGGACCATCATCTCCCGCTCGCGATCCCGTTTCTTGACCAGGTGCGGAATCGCCAGGGAGAGCAGCAGCGCCGTCACCAGGAGCACGATGCCCAGTTCCAGCAGGGTGTAGCCCCGTGCCCGCGCATGCATGGCGCGCTCCTCCTTCGGTCTTCACTCCCACCCCGAGGCCGGCTCCCGGAGCCCCGCCCGGGGAGCCGTGCTCTTGCCTATCGATCGGCATCCAGGCGGCAACCCTTGAACGACAGGAAAATCACGCGCTAAAAAAGCCGGGCCAGGCTCCCGGGGGAGCCTGGCCCACCAGACCCAGCGCAACGCGGGGACTAGCCGTTGCTCAACTCGATCACCACATCGGTCTCGCCGTAGCCTTCCACATCGTAGATGCCCGCGGCCAACGCATAGCCCAAGTCGCCCTGGCTGAAGCCGGGCGCCGCGATGCCGCACGGCGCACCCGTGAACGGGTTGTTGGGGAACGCGTTGCCCGGAAACAGGCCCGGCACGATGTCGCTCAGGGCCGGATAGGTGGCTCCGTTGCGAACGCTGTAGTCCTCGACCACCAGCTGGAGCGAGTGGGCATTGGCCTTGACACTGCCCTCCTTCGCCCGGTTGGTCATGGAGATGTAGTTGGGAATGGCGATCGCTGCGAGAATGCCAATGATGACCACAACGATCATGAGCTCGATGAGGGTGAAACCCTTGGTACTGCGGAACATCTCGAACACCTCCTCTTCGTGGTACCTCACACGTGGCCGCCCGGCGGGAACGTGTGAGGTTCGGCACACTCCGCTCAGACAACCGTTCTTGACCCGTTTAGCTGCACCCGGCGTGCCAGCGCGGCCCCACGCCGGCGCACATCTCCTATCGTTTATCCATACAATGCGTTAGAGTTCCTGCACTGTGTGGGCGGCGCCCCGTTCCGGGCGGCAATCCGATGCGGAGTCGTGCACTCTGCACCTGCACATCTCATCTTGCGAACGCCCACTGCAATGTGCGAACTCCACCCCGGCATCGTGCATCCGGCACGATCAGGCCGCACTCTCTTCGGCCTCGCCGTCGGCACCGCCCTGCTTCTCGCTGATACCGTAGCCGAGCAGCTTGCGATACAGGGTCGATGCATTGATGCCCAGGATCTCGGCGGCGCGCTTCTTCTGCCAACTGGTGTGCTGCAGAACCTTCAGGATGTACTCGCGCTCGAGCTCCTCGAGACTCAAGGTGGGATCATCGACAATCAGACTGCCCTTGCGGCTCGGTCCCTGCAACACGCGGTCGGGCAGATCGGTCAAGCCGATCCGATCCTCCTCGCTGAGAATCACCGCCCGTTCGATGACATTCTCCAGTTCCCGCACGTTCCCCGGCCAGTCATAGCGCATCAGCGCGTCCATGACCTCGCGTGACAGCGTCTTCATGCCGTTCGGTCCGGGGAAGCGCGCCAGGAAGTGGTCGGCCAGCAAGGCAATGTCATCGCGTCGTTGCCGCAGGGGGGGCAGGCGCACCGGGATGACATTGAGCCGGTAGAACAGGTCGTGCCGGAAGCGTCCCTCGCTGACCTCGGTCTCCAGATCGCTGTTGGTCGCCGCCACCAAGCGCACGTCGATCTTGACCGACTCACTGGCGCCGATCGGGATGATCTCGCGCTCCTGCAGGGCGCGCAGCAGCTTCACCTGGGTGGCCGGGGCCATCTCGCCGACTTCATCGAGGAAAAAGGTTCCCCCCGCGCACACCACGAAGTGCCCCGGCTGGTCCTTGACGGCTCCGGTGAAGGATCCTTTCTTGTGCCCGAACAGCGTGCTCTCCAGCAGGTCCCGGTGCAGCGCGCCGCAGTTGATCGAGAGAAACGGCCCCTTGGCCCGCTGGCTGCGGTAGTGAATCTCCCGGGCAATCAGTTCCTTGCCGGTACCGCTCTCACCGAAGATCAGGACCGTGGCATTGGTGACCGCCACCTTCTCGACCATCTTGTAGACCTTGAGCATCTCCTCGGAGCGCCCAATCAGCTTGCGCTCCTCGTGGCGCTTCTTCAGTTGCCACTTGAGAACCTCGTTCTCCGACTGCACGCGGCTCATCGCCAGGGCGTTGCCGATCGCCAGCAGGATCTCTTCATTGCGGGCGCTCTTCTCAATGAGTTGGAACGCGCCCCGCCGGATCGCCTCGGCGGTGACCTTCTCGGTTCCATAGGCGGTCAGAATCACCACCGGCAGGTCGGGATATTTCGCATGCATCCCATCCAGGACACTGAGCCCATCGACACCCGGCATCTTCAGATCCGTGATCACCAGATCGAAGCTCTCCCGGTCGAGCCGGCTGATGCCGTCGGCCCCATTCTCCAGGGCGATGACCTCATAGCCTTCGCTGACCAGGAGCATGCTCAGAAAACGGCGCATGCTATCTTCGTCGTCTATGACCAGTATGCGGTGCTTGCGATCCATGCCCCATCCGTCTCGGGTCACACCGGCCCCACTGACATTCCCTATGCCGCCGCGCGCAGCTCACCCCGCGCTGCGGGTCCATCGACCGGCAGTTCGACGAACACACAGCCCCCCGGGTCGGGCGCGGCGACAAATCCGATCCGGCCCTCGTGCTCGAGTACACCGCGCTGGGCAATCGCCAGCCCCAGCCCGCTCCCGGCGGGTTTGGTGGTGCAAAACGGCCGAAAGGCCTCCTCCTCGGTCAACCCTCGCAGTCCCGGCCCCTGGTCGCACACCCGCACCCGTATCCACTCCCGCCCGGCACCGTTGCGGCTCTCGATCAGAACCCGGACCGTGCCGTGAGGGGCCGCTTCGAAGGCATTCAGCAGCAGGTTTCGGAAGATCTGGCGCAGCCACTCGCGGTCGCCGTAGAGACCCGCTCCCACACAGCCCGACACGCGCAACCCATCGGGATTCCACGCCTTCCCCGCTTCGAGGGCACCCGCCTCCTGCCTGATAAAATCTTCGAGATCTATCCATTCCAACTTCAGGGTTTTGTCACGGGAGAGCGTCAGGAACTGGCTGAGGAACGCCTCCAGCGAGTCCGACTCGCGCAGGATCAGCTCGCATACGGAACGCGCCTGCTCCGGAAAACCGTCCATGCGCTCGAGCAGCTCCACCGAGCCGCTGATCGGCTTGAGGGAGTTGCGCATCTCATGGGCCAGTCCCGCCGCCATTTCACCGATCATGGCCATGCGCTTGCGTTCGCCCGCCTGGCGCTCGAGCGCCTTGCGCTCGGTCATGTCCCAGAAGAGGGCCACCGCGCCGCGGGACACACCGCGATCATCCACGATCGGCGTGATCTTGAGCCATGCCGGGAATGTCGTTGCATCCTCCCGGGTGAGCCGGCATTCACCGTCCCAGCTGGTCGCGCGGGCGCCGACCGCCTCCTTCAGGTGTGTGAAGAGCGGCAGATTCGATCGCACCCGCGCGGCCGAGAGGCCCGCTGCTTCCGGGAGCAGCCCCAGCAGCTTGCGTGCTTCCGGGTTCAGCGAGCGCACCAGACCGGAGGGGTCGGCCACGATCAGTCCACACCCCATGCTCTCGACGATCCGGTCGGTGCTCAGACGCATCTCCTCCAGTGCGTGGCGTGTCTCGGCCGCCTCCCGGACGCTCACCGCCGTTCGTCTCGCGAGCCAGCCGGCGGCCACCCCCATGCAGGCGAAGAAGAAGCCGTGGAAGCCGATCCGGATCCACAGCTCGACCGAGGTTGCCCCGGCTGAGCCGGAGGCCAAGGCCATCCACCCATACAGAAGCGTGGTCAGCATGCCGGCCAGCAGGCCGAAGGGCGCGAAGAAGAGCAGTCCGGCCGCCAAGACCGGCAGCGCAAGCAGCAACAGGGTGGGGCTGTGGATCGATCCGCTGGCATGGACGATCACCGCGGCCGCCAGGGCGTCCCCGAGCAGCGCCGCCCGCAGGAACGAGTCACGCCGCCGCGCGAGGCCCTGCAGATGAACGGCCAGGGTACTGGCGATCAGATAGGATCCCACGACGGTGGCCGGCCAGAGGGAGCCCTGTCGATCGACCCACTGGCTCTCCAGGGCCGCCAGCAACACGACGAAACCGCCGATGGCCGCCCGGGCGACGATGACCCACCGCGAGCTCAACGCGTCGCGGCCCGACACCCGCCGAAACCGTGACGCCGGCGCGCGCTCCACCGTCAATGCCCCCCGCTGCCCGCCACCACGTTGATGAGCTTGAACATGGGCAGGTACATGGCCACGACCATCCCTCCGACCGCGACCCCCATGACCACAATCATGACCGGTTCGATGATCGAGGTCAGCGTCTCGACGGCGGTGTTGACCTCTTCGTCATAGAAGTTGGCGATCTTCTCGAGCATCTTGTCCAGCGCGCCGGTCTCTTCCCCCACCGAGATCATCTGAACCACCATCGGCGGGAAGACCCCGGCCTCCTTCAGCGGCTGGGCGATCGTCTCACCCTCGCGGATGCTGGTCTTGGTGGCCTGGATCGCCTCTTCGATGATCTTGTTGCCCGCCGTGCGGGCTGTGATGTCCAGACCCGACAGGATCGCCACACCGCTGCTGATCATCGTGCCCAGCGTGCGGGTGAAGCGGGCGATCGAACCCTTGCGCAGCAGATCCCCGATCACCGGGGCGCGCAGCAGCAGGCTGTCGATCTGCCGGGCGCCCCGCTCGGTCTTGCGGTACCGCTTCAGGGCCACCACCAGGAGGACCACAACGACGGCGATGATGTACCAGGCGCTCTTCAGGAAGTTGCTCAGATCCACGACGATCTGGGTTGCCATCGGGAGCTCGCCGCCGAAATCATCGAAGACTTCGGCAAAGACCGGAATGATGAAGAGCAACATGAAGAGCATGGCGCCGCCGGCCACCGACATCACCACCGCCGGGTAGGTCATGGCGCTCTTGATCTTGCGCTTGAGCGCCTCGGCCTTCTCGATGTAGGTCGCCAGCCGCTGAAGAATCTTGTCCAGAATGCCGCCCGCCTCGCCGGCATCGACCATGTTCACGTAGAGCGAATCGAACGCCTGGGGGTGCTTGGCCATCGCCTCGGCCAAGGTGGTGCCGGCCTCGACATCATGCATGACGTCCTGGATGATCGTGCGAAAGTTCGCATCGTCGGACTGCTTCGACAGAATGTCCAGGCACTGCACGAGCGGCAGGCCCGAATCGATCATGGTGGAGAATTGTCGCGTGAAGATGGCCAGATCCCGGCTGCGCACATTGCGCTTGCCCTGGCCGAAGCTGAACTTCATCCCCTTTGGCTTGGGGCGCACCTGGGTAACGATGACACGCTTGCGACGCAACTGGGCCAGGGCGTCGTCGCGATCGCGGGCCTCGATTTCTCCCGAGCGCACCTCGCCCCCGGCGGTTCGTCCTTTCCACGCAAAGAGACTCACGATGCCTTCCCTCTGACCTCACCGCCGCCTAGCCGCCCCAGCACCGGGTGCCGCGGGCGGTAGCCCGGATCGGCCTTCATGAGTATGGATTCGAGCTCCTGCGCATCCGAGCTGCGCGAGAGCGCCTCTTCCAGAGCGATCTTCCTGCTCTGGAATGCCTGGAAGAGGGCCTGGTTCATCGTCTGCATGCCGTACTTGGCTCCGGCCTGCATCAGGCTGTAGATCTGGTGCGACTTGCCTTCCCGGATCAAGGCGCTCATCGCCGGCGTGCACACCAGCACCTCGGAGATGTTGATGCGCCCATGTCCGCCGCGGCGCGGCACCAGCTGCTGGGTCACGACCCCGCGCAGCACGAAGGCCAATTGCGAGAAGACCTGCTTCTGCTGATTGGTGGGAAACACGTCCACGATGCGATTGATCGCTTCGTAGGTCGAGTTGGTGTGCAGGGTGGCGAACACCAGGTGGCCGGTTTCGGCGATCGTCAGGGCCGCCTGGATCGTCTCCAGATCACGCATCTCGCCGATGAGAATGACATCCGGATCCTGCCGCAGGACGTACTTGAGCGCCTTGGGAAAGCTGTCGGTATCCGACCCCACCTCGCGTTGGTTCACGATCGCCTGCTTGTGCTGGTGCACATACTCGATCGGATCTTCGATGGTGATGATGTGGCAAGACTGCTCCGCGTTGATCTTGTCAATCAAGCCGGCCAGGGTGGTCGACTTCCCGCTCCCGGTCGGCCCGGTCACCAGCACCAGGCCGTTGGGAGAATCGGCGAACTCCTGCACCGCCCGCGGAAGGCCCAGTTCTTCCACCGTCATGATCCCGAAGGGAATCATGCGGATGGCCGCCGTGGTGACACCACGCTGCGAGAACACATTGGCGCGGAAGCGCGCCAGGCTCTTGATGCCGAAGGACAGATCGAGCTCGTGGTCGTTCTCGAAACGCTTTTTCTGGTCATCGCGCAGGATCGAGTAAATCAGCTTCTCGCAGGTTTCCGGATCCAGCGGCTGATGGCCGCTGGCGTCCAGGACGCCATCCACTCGAAACTGGGGTGGAACGCCGGCGGTCAGGTGCAGATCGGAGGCGCCGCGTTCGACCATCTCGGCCAGCAGGTCGCGCAGGGATGCCATGCGGTCCCCTTCCATGCCATGGGTGGTCTTCAGACGGATCCACACCGGCCCCCTGTGGGCCGGTCTAGAGCTCGTCGTCGGCTGCAGTTTCCTTTAAGACTTCTTCGGCGGAGGTGATGCCCTGCTTGAGCTTCAGCAGGGCATCCATGCGGAGGGTCAACATGCCTTCTTTGACCGCCTGACGCTTGATCTCGGGCGTCGCGGCGCCGCGGATGATCATCTCACGGATTTCAGCGCTGATCGGCATGACTTCGTAGAAGCCCGTACGGCCCTTGTAGCCCGTCTGATGGCACAGCTCGCAGCCGACCGGTTCATAGAACTCGTCGCCCTGCGCGATGCCCCCCACGTGGTCGATCTGCAGGCGTTCGAGAAGTTCGGCCGAAAAGGTGACCGGCTTCCGGCATTGGAGGCACAGCCGGCGCCCGAGACGCTGGGCCTGGATCAGATTGGTGGAGGAAGCCACCAGGAACGGCTCCATGCCCATGTCGATCATGCGGTTGAGCGTGCTGGGCGCGTCATTGGTGTGCAGCGTGGAAAGGACCAGATGGCCGGTGAGCGCCGCCTTGGTGGCGATCGAGCCGGTCTCGATGTCGCGGATCTCCCCGACCATGACGATGTTGGGGTCCTGGCGCAGGAAGGACTTGAGTGCGGCCGCGAAGGTCAACCCCACCGACTCGTGGACATGCACCTGGTTGATACCGTCCAGATTGTACTCCACCGGGTCTTCGGCCGTCATGATGTTGACTTCCGACGTGTTCAGGCGGGACAGCACCGAGTAGAGCGTCGTGGTCTTGCCGCTGCCGGTCGGCCCGGTGACCAACACCATCCCATACGGGCACTCGACCGCTCGCAGGAAGTTCTCGAGCGCCTGGGGATGGAAGCCGGCCTGGGTGAGATCGAGCTGCAGGTTGGTCTTGTCCAGAATCCGCAACACGACCTTCTCGCCGAAGATGCAGGGCAGGGTCGCGACACGCAGATCGATCATCTTCTTGCCGATGCGAATCTTGATTCTTCCATCCTGCGGGAGCCGCCGTTCGGATATGTCCAGGTCGGACATGATCTTCAGTCGCGAGATGATGGCCCGTTTCAGCTTCATCGGCGGAGCCATGCGTTCGTACAGCGTGCCGTCGATGCGGAAACGCACCCGCAAGGAGCGCTCATAGCATTCCACATGGATGTCGCTGGCGCCTTCGTTGACCGCCTGGGCGATCATCGAGTTGACGAACTTGACGACCGGCGCCTGTTCGGCATCGTCGGTCCCCAGCGGCTCGCTCTCGCCTTCCTGCTCCTTCTCGACGACCTCGAGGTCATCCTCCATCGACTTCATCACCTCGGCCATCGACAGCACCGAGTCATAGGCCCGGTCGATCGCGCGCTTGATCTGATCCTCGGTCGAGACGAATGGCTCGACCTCCAGGTTGGTGATGAACTTGACATCGTCAATCGCGAAGAAGTTGGCAGGGTTCGACATGGCCAGCATCAGCTGACGCCCCAGGCGCCGGAACGGAAGCAGCGTGAACTTGGTGGCCACATCCGCCGGAATCAGGCGGGCGACGTCGGTGTCGACTTCGGTCTGATCGAGGTTCACACTGGGCGTACCGAAGTGCTCGCCGAGGAACGCCAGGAGCTGCTCCTCGTCGATCGCCCCGATTTTCACCAGGTGCGTCAGGACGTCGCCGCCCTGCGACTTCTCGATCTTCTGGGCCTCTTTCAGATCCTGCTCGACGACCATGCCGGCCTCAAGCAGTCGAGCGCCCAGATCTGCCTTGGTCACCTTGTCTCTCCCCTCGATCACGGTCGAACGGCGCATCGCTACCCATGGACTCAGCTCTACGGAACAGGTTCCCGGCACGGCCTGAATCCGGACACCCCAAGGCGCGGATACGGCCCGCATGCCCCGGCCCGGCGGACGGCGGAAGTCGTTGGATACCACGCCCTGAATCCCACCCCGGGGCGTCCACAACTCCTGTGCCAGGATGCCCGATCGGGAAAGCCGATCAACGATGGGCCTCAACGGCCTGTTCGACCGCCCGTTACAAGCACGATGATCCCTGCCGGCACCCGGCACCTAGGGAGTCGCAACCGGGCAATCCGAGAAACGCACGCCTGGGGCGTGCAAGCTGCATGGTTCCTGCGCGGTCACGTAGTCGGAGAGCCGGGCCAGCGTTCGGGGCCCGATTCCTTTCACCTGGAGCAGTTCCTGGATCGAGTCAAAGCCTCCGATGGCAGCCCGATACTCGAGAATGCGCCCGGCCAGGGTGGGACCGATTCCGGGCAGCGCCTCCAGTTCGAGGCGATCGGCCCGGTTCAGGTTCAGGCGGCCATCCACGAAGGGCGAGGGCCCCCGGTCCCGAACAGGATCCCCGGCGGGCTCCATGGCCCCGGCCGGCTCCATGGCCCCGGCCGGCCCATCGGCACCCGCCGCGGGATGATTGGCGAACAGACGTTCCATGGCACTCACGGCATAGCCGCTGGCCATCAGGACGACCAGGGCGGCCAGGAGCTTGCGCTCCAGGGCGGTAAACATCATCGCTGGCGGACTCCCCGGTGCGGGTTGTGGAACGGGCATGTGGCGATCGGACCGCGGGCGCTGGGAGCACCTCCTCATCAGTCAAGGAAGTGCCATTCGATTCCCATACGATACCCGCGACCCGGGACGGGCATCCATCCGTCGTCGTAGGTGGCCGACTCGCCCCATTCCTCGGGAGCATTCGGATCGGCCAATACGTTGCGCAGTGCCAGGAAGAAAGAGGCGTCCCGGATGCGGCCGCGCCCCTCCAGATCCACCCGCGCGGAGGCGGGCAGCCGGCCGTATGGGCTCTGGCGGGGACCGGTATGGAACATGGCCCCGCGCAGCTCCCACCACAGGTCCCCCTTGAAGAGCCATCCCTGGGCCGCGAGCATGATCCGGCCTCGCTCGCGCGCCTGAAACAACGCAAGCCGCTCCGCGGCGCTGGGTGCCAGCACGATGATGCCATCCCCCGACAGGGACAGGCTCAGGGGCAGCGCGATCTGTACCGCGGCCACCCAGGACCATTGATCGAGATCATCGACCAGCTCGGCAACGGGCAGCGACTCGCGGATCTCCGGCCGCAGATCCGCCGCCCGATCACTCCGCAGACCGACGCCCTGGAGGATCTGCCTCCACAGCGGACCGGCGCGCAGTCGCAGGCGGCCGCTCTCGAGCCGCAGGGTTCCCTCAATCTGCGTCACGCGTCGCAGAGCCTGCCCTTCGGCGGACTCCCCCGCCGGATAGAACAACCCCCGCTGGAGCAGCGCCACCCCATCCGGTTCCGCGCGCGGGACGAACGCCTGGGTGCCTCCGGACCAGGCCTCCACTGCGCCGCCCCACCGTGAGGCCGGTGCATGCTCCAGGCGCAGATGCCAGCGCAGGTGCCCGGCGTGCCACCAGGGATCGGCATAGCCCAGGCTCGCCAGGCAGGCCAGCGGCCCCAGCGGCCCCACCCAACCCATAGCAAGCCCCATTCCACCGCGCGACCAATCCTCGGTGCGCTCCCCGCGGCGCCAGTAGGACATCGTCGTGTGGTCGACACCCAGCGCGGCAATCACATCGCCGCCGCCGTTCAACTCCCAGCGGCCCTGCGCGATACCGGCCGTCGAGGTCGTTCGGCGGCGCACATTCTCCTGCGGGGTCCACCAGCGCGTCAGGTCGTTGCGGCGCGTCAGCATGACCTGCACATCCCAGGCCTCCTGTGACAGGATCTGTCCGCCCGCGCTCAGGAGATCGGCCTCCCACAGGAGCTTGCGATGGCCGTCGATCTGCGATTGGCCGTGCCGCCCGGCGGCACGGACCTGCCATCCTCCCCATCCACCCGCCCGGTCCAAGGCCAGGGAGAGATTCTGGAACTTGGAGGTCCCGTACAGATAGCGACCCCGCGCGCGCGCGTGCGCGTAGCTGGCCTGCAGACCCCACATCCCGGCGCGCCGCGCCAGGATGACGTCTTCGGTCCCGGCGCCATACGGTCCTTCGGTCAACCGGAAGGCGCTCGGGGTCTCGGGGCCCGCCGTGCGCGGCCAGCTTCCATAGAGGCTGCCGTCGGATCCATCCGCGAGCACATCCAGGACCGGATCGGGGTTCAGGAAGTACAGATCGTGGACGCTCAGTGGGGAGAGCGAGTGGACCAGCCCCTCGGGCAAGCCCGCTCCGCTCGTCGCCAAGCCTCCCGACCAGACCGCCAGGCGATCGGTCCCGGGGCTCAGCCGGTAGGGCGTCTCGTATGCTCCGGGACTGCCCGCGGCGAACAGCCCAAGCCCGCCTTCACACTCGAGGGCATCGCTGAGGTACATGGCGCCGGAGCGATTCAGTGCCGTTCGCGAAACGATCGCCTCTCCCGGCCGCACGCCCAGCAGATCGAGTCCGTAGTCCTGGCGCCACCAGCACAGCCGCGGATCCTCGGCCGGCACCGCTTGGGGGACGGCGAGCGAGTCCTGATCGACAGGGCTCGAAGGTGCCGTCTTGAGGGAGTCGGCGGGTGCCGTGGTAAGCCCCCGGGCATCGGTCGCAGCCTGGGCGGGGCAGGCCGCCATGAGAACGGCCCCGGCAAACCAGGCCGCCCACGTCACGCGGCGGCCGGGCGGGCGGAGGTGGGCGAGTGCGGCGTAAGGGAATCCCAGCGGCTTGGGAGGATCAGGCCGCCTTCTCTTCGAGGGCGGCCAGCAATGCGGAGGCTGCGGGAAAGCTCGGTTGTTCACGAAGCAGTTCACGCAGGCTCTCCTTGGCCGCATCCGTTTCGCCCACAATCCGGTACTCCAGTGCCAGCAAGTATCGCAGACCGTTCAGTTCGGCGACCGATCCTTCCGCGGTTTCCATCCCACGGCGATACTCGTGAATCGCTTCCCGATGGCGGTTCAGCTGGCTGAGGCATTTCCCGCGCAGCTCGAAGAGCCGCCGCGCGAAGGCGCTACCGCCCTCATCGGCTGCCAGCGCAAGCTCGAACTGCTCGAGCGCCTCCTCGAAGAGCTCCATCTCCATGTGCGAGACACCCAGGTCGTAATGTGCCTGCGCATCATCCTCGCCGACCTGCTGCCGAATCCCTTCCTGGAACTCCTCGAGCAGGGCGCCGAGTTCCATCCAATCCTGATGCTGGCCGTCTTCCGAACTCCGATCGGCTTGCGCGTCACGCACGTCGACGACCGCGCGATGGGAGCCCAGTACCTTGTCGACCGCTCCGGGATCGTTGGGATCCTCGTCTCGCCCGTCGTCGATGCCCAGTTCCGCGAAGCGCGCCATGCGGCGGCCGACCGTATCGTTGTCCGGGTCGATCTCCATGGCCCGTCGGAAATGGGGCACCGCAGCCGGCAGATCACCTGCCTGGATGTGCAGATCACCCAGCAGGATCAGACCGCGAACCACGCCGGCATTGTCCTGGAGAGCCTTGGAGATCTCAACGAGTTTCTCGGCGGCCTCCACCGATTGCGATTCCAGGTGCAGCCATTCCTCAACCCGTCGCGCCGCCACGGTCCACTGCTCGGCATCGATCGCCGCACGCGTGGCCCCGGCCGGGTCCGCCAGACCGCCGGCCGAGCCCCTGTTCGGAATTCCGGCAAGATCGTCGGCTTGCCCCGCGGCAAGATCGTCGGCTTGCCCCGCGGCGAGATCGTCGGCTTGCCGCGCGGCGGGATCGTCGGGAGGCGACGGGGACTCGCCCAGATCGATTTCCCGGAAGGAAATCGAACGGCGCACCTGCCCGTCCGATTCTTCGACGCCCGAGCAGGTCATTGTCTCCCGGAAGGCTGTCTCGCCGCCCGCCGGCTCGCTGACCTCCGGATCGGCCTCCTGCGCCGCCAGCGCGCCGTCCTCGGCAGCGCCGTCCGGACTCCCCCGCTGCGGCGCTTCTGCGCCGCCGCCCTGTTCGGCGCGCTCGGGGTTCTCAAGCGTGATGCTGTCGAAGGTCGTATGGATCTCGGCGATCACCTCGTCCTCGGTGACGTCGCGGCCCGCGGCGGCGGCACACGCCGGATCCGAAACAGGCTCCTGTTGCGCGCCGGCCGGATCCTCGAGGCTGGCCAGCATCTGGCCGACCCGCTCGGTGACGGCCGGATCGATCTCGGCCGCCTTGGTCAGGAGCTCAGAGGCCAAAGCGCCGTCGCCCGAACGATGCGCCACCTCGGCGGAGCGCAGCAATACATCGGCCGCGTCGTCGCGGCGCCTCAGCTCCAGCAGCACCTCGCTCAGGTCCAGCGCCAACCCGGCGCGGCGGGGAGCCAGCTCGCAGGCATGCTGGACGGCGTCCCGAAACTCCTGCCGCTCCCGCTCCTCGTCGGAGGCGCCGGCCAAATACAACGAGTACGACTCGAGCGCGTCACCGATCAGATCGTCGGCCGCGTACAGCAGGCCGAGCAGGCGGTGGATGTCACAGAGCCTTGCATCCAGACGGAGGATCTTGCGGCACAGGGCGATGGCGTTGCGGTTGAAGCCCAGCTTGCGATAGTGCGCGATCGCGGATTGGTAGTGGACGACCGCCTTGTCCACGGAACCTACCTTGACACACAGATCGCCCACGTAGAGATAGTCGTACGGATCCGCATCCATTTCGAGGATGGGAAGGTATGTTTCGATCGCCTTGGCGACCTGCCCTGCTTTGGCGAGCTTCTGGGCGTTGCGTCTGATCGAGATGTTTTTCTGCAAGCCTCTGCACCCCCGAGCGGCCGTGGCCGGGATACACGAATGCGACCAGAACAGTGCCGGTTCATAAGACTGTATCGACCGTCGGAGGGGGCATCTCAACCGTTAGCTTCAGGTCAATCGGGGCCGCTGGTTCCGCAGCACCGGGCCTCCGGCCAGGAAGAGATCGCGCAGGTCCGGATACCCAACATGGTAGGGCAGGCGGGCATAGGAAGGCGCCTGCAGGATCTGGAAGTCGGCCCGGTAGCCCGGCACCAGCGCGCCCCGATCCGCGGCCAGTCCCAGCGCGGCGGCCGCATTGTAGGTGGCTGCCACCACCGCCTCGGCCGGTGTCATGCCCATCTGCAGGCAGGCCAGGGAGATGATCCAGGGCATCGACTCGGTCATGGAACTGCCCGGGTTGCAATCGGTGGCGATCGCCACGGGCACACCGGCTCGAATCAACTTTCGGGCCGGCGCGTAGTTCTTTGTTCCCAAAGAATATAACGTCCCTGGCAGCAGCACCGCCACGGTCCCGGCGGCCGCCATGGCTGCCACGCCGACATCGGAGATCCGTCCGAGGTGGTCGGCCGAGATGGCGCCGACCTCGGCCGCCAATTCGGCCCCCCCCATCGGCTCGATCTCATCGGCGTGCAGTTTGGGGATCATGCCGGCCTGGCGCGCGGCTTGCAGGATGCGGCGCGACTGGGCCACGTCGAAGACGCCCCGCTCGCAGAACACATCACAGAAGCGTGCGATCTTCAGGGCGCCCGCCTCCGGAATCATACGTTCCACCAGCAGATCGACGTAGCCGTTCGGATCCGCGCGATGCTCGGCCGGCACCTCGTGCGCGCCCAGGTAGGTTGCCACGACATCGAGCGGGTGGCGCGCGCCCAGGGCGTCGATCAGCCGCAAGGCCCGCAGCTCCTGCTCCGGCTCGAGCGCATAGCCGGTCTTGATTTCGACCGTCCCGGTGCCATAGGCCGCCATCTGATCCATGCGCCGCAGTGATGCGCGCATCAGCTCCTCGTCGGTCGCTTCCCGGAACATCTTGACACTCGAGAGAATCCCGCCGCCGGCGGCCGCGATCTCCATGTAGCTCTTGCCCGCGAGGCGCTGCTCGAACTCCCATTCACGCGTGCCGTGGAAGAGAACGTGCGTGTGGGGATCCACGAAGGCGGGCATCAGGACGCAACCGTCGGCCTCGATCTCGAGCCCGCCACCGGCGAGCCGGTACTCCGATCGCAGCTCCTCACTGGATCCCACCGCCAGGATGCGCCCGTCGCGGACCACCAGGCCCCCATCGCGCCGGAGTCCCAGATTGCCCATGTCGGCACCCACCTTGGGGCGCCCCGGGTGCTCGGGGGCCAGGGTCAGCACCTGGGCGGCACCGGTGACTCGTAGATCCACGACGCTCATGGGCCCCTCCTATGCCTTGGGTGCCTGGGACCAGGACGCGACCAGCGTCATCAGCTCCGTCTCGCTGGCCACCGTCTCGGCCGGCACCGGCAGGGCGGCCTGGAAGGTGCGGCCGTACCGGGCCCGCGCGATCCGCGGATCCAGGAGCACGCACAGCCCACGGTCATCCCCGCGCCGGATCAGCCGGCCGACTCCCTGGCGCAGCTTCAGAATCGCTTCCGGAAGCGTGTACTCACCGAAGCTCGACCGGCCCTCGCGCTCGAGCTCCTCGGCAATCGCCTCGGCGCGCGGGTCGCTCGGCACGGGAAATGGCAGGCGTGCCACGATGAGCATCTCCAACTCCTGGCCGGGAAAATCGACGCCTTGCCAGAAGCTGGCCGTTCCAAGCAGGGCGGCGGAGCGCGCCTGCCGGAATCGCTCCATGAGGCCCGCGCGTGACGTATCGCGGCCCTGGGCCAGGATCTCGAAGCCGCTCACGCGCGGATCCACGCGCAGCTGTCCGGCGACCTCGCTCAAGCTCTGGTAGGAGGTGAACAGGACGAGCGCCTTGCAGGCCGCCGTGGAGAGCAGCTTGGCGATCGAATCGGTCAGGAACTCCCCGTAGCCCTCATCCCGCGGATCGGGTGCGTAGGTGGGCACCACGATCCGCAGCTGCCGGCCCAGATCAAAGGGGCTTTCGAGCTGCAGTGGGATCATCTCGCCCCCCTCCAGGCCCACCTGGCGGCAGAAGTAGCGGAACTGATCCGCCGCGCCCAGTGTGGCGGAGGTGAACACGATGCTCGCCCGCGGCAGAACGACGTGCTCACGCAGCGCCGGTCCCGGGTTCAGTGGCATGGCCGCCAGGCCCACCCCTCCCCGGGTCCCGGCCTCCGCCATGTAGACGCGGTCATCGTCGGTCGGCGCCAGAAGGGCCCGCAGAACGCCGAGTTCCTCGGCCAGCTCCGCGCGCGCGCCTTCAGCGGCCTCCAGAAGATCCAGCGCGCCACGCGCCGCGCCCTCGGCGGGCAGCTCGGCCTCCACACGGCGCGCCAGTTCACGTCCCGCACGCAACAGCGTCTCGATCGCTCCCAGCATCGGATCGAGCTGCGCGGGCAACAGCCCGGCGTCGCAGTCAGCCTGCCGGTAGCGGCGCCGTTCTCCGGCCCGCGGAAAGAGTGGGCCGGCCGCCAGGGCCCGAAAGAACGCTCGGGTGGCCGTCAGGGCCTCTCGGGAGTCCTCCTCGAACCGTTGAATCGGTTTCTTCAAGTTCTGCTGGGCGACCTTCGAGGGCAGCCCTCGGACGGCCGAGCGGATTCGATCACTGAAGCCCGGCTCGCCGCTACCCCCCATCAGCCGCACCCGTTCTTCAAACAGGCCCTCGCGGATGCGCCAGGTCAGCGGCTCGAGCGCCGCATCCGGCAGGGCATGGGCCTCATCGACGATCAGCACCCGATAGTCGGGCAGGATGCCGCCGGTCAATGCGTCCGCCAGCAGCAGGGAGTGGTTGATGATCAGCAGATCGGCCTGGCGCGCCGCCCGCCGCGCCAGCTTGTGGAAACAGCCTGTCTCGGGCCGGCATTCACGGCCCCGGCAGAAGCGCAGATCTCCGCCGATGCGCGCCAGCGCCCAGGCGCCTCGCCGGCCCACGTCGGGGGCCTCCGCCAGATCTCCGGTCTGCGTGCTGGCGACCCAGGGAGCGAGTCGCTCCACAATCAGGCGTCCCTGCGCGCCGGAGCCGTCCTCGGTGACGAAGAGGTCCCAACGCCGCCGGCAGAGGTAATTGCTCCGGCCCTTGAGCACCGCCACGCACAGGTCCGGATGGATGAGACGCCGCAGGCGGGGAAGCTCCTGATGCAGGACCTGGTCCTGCAACGCCCGGGTGTAGGAGCTAACCACCACGGGCTCATGTTCCTGGCGGGCCAGGATCGCCGCCGGGATCAGATAGGCCAGCGTCTTGCCCACACCGGTCGGGGCCTCCGCCACGAGAATCTGTCCCTGCGAGATGGCCTCCCAGACCGCCAAACCCAACTCGCGCTGCTGCGGCCGCTCTTCGTACGGTTGCAGCACCTTGCTCAACAACCCGCCCGCGGCGAAGATCTCCCGCAATTGTCTCTCGCTTCGCTCCACGCCTACTGCTCCCCCGTCCGGATGCCGTTCGAATCCCTGCCGGCCTTTCTGGAACGCTCCCCGACCCCGGATCCGGTTTCCTCCGCCGAGGAGCTGAAGCGCGCATCGGAAGATCCGTTCTGCGCGCGGGGCCCCTCTCCGGCGGGCATCCCTTCCTCCTCCGACACGGGGGCGACTCTGCGGCTCCATTCCAGCGCCACGGCGCCCAGCATCTTGACGACGTAGAGCAAGGGCCGCCAGCCGTGATGAATCGACGCCGGTCCCGTGGAGGCCCGCATCCGCGCCGGCACCTCCCGCACCCGGTAGCCCGCCCGGGCCGCCCGGATGATCATGTTGGCATCCGGGTAGTCGCAGGGAAACCCCCGCTCGATGTAGAACCGCAGCAGGCGCCGCGACAGGCCCTGATACCCGGTGGTGGCATCCGTGATCGGCTGCTCGATGGCCCGCCCGGCCAGGAAGCTGAACAGGCGAATGCCCAACCTGCGGCCCGCCGCCGGGCGGTAGCTGCGGGGGTCCAGGAAGCGGCTGCCCAGCACCAGATCGGCGCCCTCGGCCAGGGCCTGCAGAATCACCCCGATCGAGGCGGCGTCATGCTGTCCATCCGCATCCAGCTGAATGACCCGCGCAGCCCCCTGCTCGACCGCATGGCGGTAGCCGCTCAAGAGCGCCGCCCCATAGCCGCGATTCTGCGAATGGCGCAGGACCTGGGCCCCGGCCCGCTGCGCCCGCTGCGCGGTGTCATCGCACGACCCGTCATCGACCACCAGGATCTGCGCCTCACCCACGACCGCGCGCACGCCGGATACGACCTCGCCAATGAGGGCGGCCTCGTTGTAGGCGGGAATCACGATGAGCGTCGAGCTGTGCCTCACGAACCGGTTCCTTCCATCAGACAGATGCTGCAGGGTACCCAAGCGCCTGTGCTTCTGCAACGGTTCTGGCACGGGAAATCGCGCAGCGGACGAAAGGGGATTGAAGGCCGGGCCCGTACGGCCTAGCTTTTTGCGGAGCGGAACCGATCTCCCAGGAGGAAGCATGGACGCAGCCCAGGCGGCGCGCCGGATCAACCAATTGCGCGCCACGATCCGTGACCACGACCGCCGGTACTACGTCGAGCATGACCCGGTCATCAGTGACCGCGAGTATGACGCCCTCCTGGATGAACTCGAGCGGCTCGAGCGCTCCTTCCCGGAACTGGACGACCCCAACAGCCCAACCCACCGCGTGGGCGGGGCCCCCAGCGAGGCCTTTCCGACCCGCAGGCATCGCACCCCGATGCTCAGTCTTCAGAACAGCTACGATGAACAGGCCGTTCGCGAGTTCGATGCCCGCGTGCGGCGCCTCCTGGACGCCCCCGAACCGGTGGCCTACGTTGTAGAGCTGAAGATCGACGGGGTGGCGCTCGCGCTGCATTATGCGGCCGGCCGCTTCGTGCGGGCGGTTACGCGCGGCAACGGGCTCGAGGGGGACGACATCACACCGAATGTGCGCACCCTGCGCAGCGTCCCGCTGGAACTGCACCCAGACCGAACCGCTGCCCCACCGGCCGAGCTCGAGATCCGCGGCGAGGTCTACTTCCCACGCCGCTCCTTCGAGGCCCTCAATCGCCGCCGCCTCGCCGAGGGCGGCCGGGCCTTCGCCAACCCGCGCAATGCGGCCGCCGGCACGCTCAAGCTGCTCGATCCCCGGGAGGTGCGCCGCCGGCCGCTGGCCTTCTTCGCCTATCAGCTGATCGCCGAACCGATGCCGGCCGACACCCAGTTCGAGATCCTACAGCTTCTGCGCCGCTGGGCCCTGCCGGTCAATCCGCACATCGAGCGGGTCGCCTCCATCGACGAGGCGATCGCTACCTTTGAGCGGTGGGATCGGGAGCGCCGCGCGTTGGACTATGACACCGATGGGCTCGTCCTGAAGGTCGACCAGCTGGCCTTTCAGCGACGTCTCGGGTCGACCGGCAAGGCGCCGCGCTGGTCTCTGGCGTACAAGTTCGAAACCGAGCGGGCCACCACCCGGATCCTGGCCATCGATCTTCAGGTGGGACGCACCGGCGCCGTCACCCCGGTGGCCCACCTCACGCCCACCGAGTTGCTCGGCACCACCGTCCGGCGCGCGACATTGCACAACGCCGATGAGATCGACCGTCTCGGGGTGCGCATCGGCGACTGGGTCTCGATCGAGAAGGGCGGCGAGGTCATCCCCAAGGTCACGCAGGTGCACGTCGATCGCCGAACCGGCGCGGAGACCGCCTTCGAATTCCCGGCCGCCTGCCCGGTCTGCGCGGCGCCCCTGCTCCGGGACCAGGACGGGGTGCTCTTGCGCTGTGTGAACGAGCACTGCCCGGCCCAGCTCAAACGACAGATCGCCCACTTCGCCTCGCGCAATGCGATGGACATCGAAGGGCTCGGCGCCGCGCTGGCCGATCAACTGGTCGATGCGGGCCTGCTCGCGGGACTGGCGGACATCTACCGTCTCAGGCCCACTCACCTGGCCGGCCTCACCCAGCTGCGCCAGAAGCCCAAGGGGGAGCCGGGCGAGATGATCCCGGTCCGCTACGGCGAGACCCATGCACGGAAGCTGTGCGCCGCGATCGAGCGCTCCAAGGTTCGCCCGCTCCGCAGGCTTCTGTTCGGACTGGGCATCCGCCACGTCGGAACGCATGCCGCCGGCGTTCTGGCGCGCGCCTTCGGCTCGGTGGCCGAGTTGGCCGAGGCCGCGCCGGAGCAACTGGTCGCGTTGGAGGACATCGGTCCGGTGGTGGCCGCATCGATCCGGCGCTATTTCGCCGCCCCCCAGACCACCGCGATGCTCGCGGACCTGGAGCAGTTGGGGGTCCGCCTCCACGCGGCGCCGCGCGACGCCGACGGCGACGCGCCCACCGCCCCGGCCACGGCCAGCGGGCTGACCTTCGTTCTGACCGGCAGCCTGCCGACCCTCTCGCGCGAGGAGGCCCGCCGTCTCATCGAGACCCACGGGGGCCGTGTCGCCGGTTCGGTCAGCGGCAAGACCGACTATCTGGTGGCCGGGGATCGACCCGGTTCGAAGTACGAGAAGGCGCTCTCGCTCGGGGTGGCCATCCTGAACGAAAGCGCCCTACGGTCGCTGCTCGACGCCGAAAGCGACTAGCCTGCCGCGCCGCGGCCGGTTGGCCGCTACGGCACGTAGGCCTCGAAGACCTGCAACCTGTACGTTTCCTTGAGCTCGTCGAGCATCGCCAGCAGATCGCGCTCGATCTGCTCCCGCAGAAGATCACGCTCCACGAAGTCCCGCGCCGAGGCGAAATCCAGCGTGTTGGGCTTCTGCCGGAAGTAGACGCGCAGGATGACGAAATCCCCGTCCGGAAGCGGCAGCGGCTGCGTCACGAACGGTGTGCCGTCCTCGTGCGGCGCGTACTCCATCGCCAGGGCCGTGATGTCTTCGTAGGGCGGGCCCGAGGTTGGATCCAGGTCTGCTTCGAAGATCACGAACTTGTTGCTGGCGCGAGCGTTGCCCGCCGCGCGGGCGAAGTCGGCGCCGGCCAGGATCTGCTCGTGCGTGCGCCAGGCCAGGTTCTCCGCGCCGGCCGGGAAGCGCAGGAGCGAGTAGCCCACCAGGTCGCGCGACACATACCTGTTCTGGTTGGCGTCCCAGAATGCGCGGATCTCGTCTTCCGAGGCCGTGGGCCGGAACATCGCCAGATTGGCTCGCTCGAACTGCTCGAGGAACAGCTCATCCCGTTTGCGCTGCATCGCCCGGGCGAAATCCGGCTCGGCGAACAGGTCGAGCGCCTCGACCTCCCGCATGCGGATCCACCGATCCATCCGTCCCCTGACCTTGAAGGATGTCGCCGCGCTGTCGCCGATCGTCGGCCAGTAGTCCAGATCGACGTACAGGAGATCTCTCACGAAGTCACCCAGGGTCAACGTCCCGCCGCTGTACTCGACGAACGGCATCGCGCGCTCCTGCGCGGTGAAGCGGTGGAGCGGGGGCGGCAGGGCCTGCCAATCGATCGCCACGCCCGACGACCGCCCAACATTCATCGAGTCGTACATGGCGGCAAAGGCGCGCCGAATCGGCTCGATACACTCATCGTGGTATCTGAGGTCGTACTTGTCCTTGATCTCCTGGGCGGACGCGCGCATCCGTTTGCTCACATAGAGCGGCTCGGCCACCGCCCGCACCTCCGGCGACTCCGGACCCAGACCGGTCGTGCGCAGGCTGTCATACCGCACGATGTGCCATCCATAGCGCATGGTCTCGAACGGCTCGCTGACGGCGCCCGGCTCCTCCAGGGCGAACAGAGCCTCGGCGATCGGCGGCGCCAGTCTCGGCTGGGTGACCCAACCGACCGTCACGAAATGGACCCGCTCGGACATCCGCTCCTCATAGTCGCTGGCGATGGCATCGAAATCCCCGCCCGCCCGCACACCGGCATGGATCTCCCGTGCGGTCGATTCGTCGTCACAGACCACCTGCACCAGGAAACGCTCCTCCTGCATCACGGCGGCCACCGAGTCGTAGACGGTCGGCGGGATCTCGATGGAACGGCGCAGATGCTCCAGATAGCGGTTCTGGGCCTGCTTCTCCAACCAACGATTCCAGATGATTTGCGAACGCGGAGTCAGCTCGCCCCCGGCCTTCTCGATCGCATTGAGAACCAGAATCTCTTTCTTGGCGATCAGGTTCGTGAACTCCAGCCGCCGGTCGCGGTCGACCCGATCCCACCAGCCCTCGCCGCGCACCCGATCCGCCTCATGTTCGACATCGCTCAGGTGGAACACCCGATCCCCGGCCCGGATCAGGACCGGATCCTCGGTTGCGTCCTTGTCACCCGCGCATCCGGTCCAGCCGCACAGACACAGGGCCAGAACCCCCAGCCACCAACTCGCACGTATCATGGAAACCTATCTCCTTCTCTGTCATCCGTGTTGTGCCCCCCGTGGAGCAACCCGACGAACCAACTATCGGCCATCCCAACGGCAAACGCCAGTCTACACAGGACGCTGCCCGGACTCAAGCCGCCCGCGCCCCGGGGGCTCGCCGAGGCGCGCCCGCGCCCGCCGGGCAAGGCTGCAAACATCCCGGCAGCCTTCTCAGAAACGACTCGTCAGATGAAGGTGGATCCGCCCCTGCGCCAGCGACCTGCCCTTCAGAACGGCGTAGTCCAAGCTGACCTCCCCCGCCCGGGTGGGCACCTCCAGTCCGCAGCCGAACGAGTGCAGGAACCTTTCCCGGTCCGGGCGCCCGAACTGCGTCCCGGGGATCGGCTTCCACGGGCGCATCCACGCCAGATCGGCCAGCAGATAGAAGCGCGCCCCGGCCGGTCCCGGCGCGCGGACGCCGGCCTCCTGTCTCACGAGCAGATAGCGCAGGTTCCGGTAGGCGCCCTCGTAGGTGCCGCGCAATGACGCCGCGCCCCCCACGGCGAAGGCGTCGACCCGCAGCAGGCTGTCCGCGCCGGCCACCACGCCCGCCTCGTGCCCCACCCAGACGCCCATCCCGCGCAGCCCAAACCAGGTGCGTCCCTTCCATGACCCGCGGCGGATGTCCCTGTTCCACCCCGAGGTGGTCGCGACCTCGACCCGGCCGGCCCACCCCCGACCGGCGCGATGCCAGGACGGCGCCGTGCGCGCGAGGCTGAAGCGGGCCGTGTGCCGGCCGATCCGTTGCCCGGCCTCGCCACCCAGCACCAGCCGGCTCCAGTCCCAGCCGGCGCCCAAGCGCCACCGCCGCAGGGGGAACCAGCCCAGGTCCAGCCCGTAGGTGCTCTCGGCGTAGATCGTGTCCTGCAGGACATGATACAAACGGGCATCCAACGCGACGGGCCACTGAAAAAGATACGGCTCATGCCAACTCAGGTGGAAAGAGCTCTCCAGATCCTCCTGACCTTGCCAGCGCATCTGCGCCACCCGCCCGGTTCCAAAGAGGTTGCCCAGCAGCACGTCCACATACCCGTACAGGCGTTCATCGGCACCCGAGTAGCCCAGAATTCCGGTCAAGCGGTTGACGGGCCGGCCCTCCAGGTCGAACAGCAGATCGATCTCGGCGCCATGCCCGCCGCCGATCCCGTCGTCTTCCGGGAGCAGCACATAGGGTCCCGCGACGCGCTCGAACAGCTCGGTGTCCTCGAGAGCCTCGCGCGCCAGCAGCGCCTCCTCGCTCCGGAACGTCCGGCCCGGCTCAAACCCGACCACCCGCCTCAGGAAACGCTCCCGCGTCCGGTGGGAGCCGCTGAACTGAACCTGGCGCACACGCGCGCGCGGCCCGGGAAGCTCCCGGCACCAGAGCTCAATCGAGTCGCCCAGGACGACCGAATCGATCTGCATGCGGGTCATGGGGAATCCGCGGGCGAGCGCATCGTGCAGGAACCGGTTGATCTGCGAGTCGATCGAGGCCACTGCCCGGGCCGAGTCTTCCCGGGCCGGAGCCCCGGGCGGCAGCAGGATTCTGCGGGCCGGCAGGGCGTCACGGTCGTCGGCTCCGGCGCTCGGCGCGGCGGCGGCCATCAGGACCCCCACCAGCCCCACCCGCAGTGCCATACGGGCAGTGGCGGCCGCCAACGCGCCGCACGTCTGCTTGCACCCCGCGCCATGCACCCGCTTGCGGCCGGTGCCGCCTGCCCGCTTGCGGCCGGTGCCGCCTGCCCGCTTGCGCCCGCTGTCGGGCCTGGCCTGTCCTTCGAACCCACTGCGCATCGCGCCGGTCCCTTTCGCATCTAGAAGAATGCCCGCATCTCCATCTTCCCGGCGATCACCCGGCTGTGCCCTTCACGCTGATCCATCCTCAGCGACAGGGTGACCGAGTAGCCGGGCCGCGGGCGCACCGAACCATGGAGCGTGGCGCGCCAGCCCGGCCGGCGGTCGGCGAACAACCGCGCGGTCGGCTCATAGGAGGAAATCCAGTTGCGCGTCACAACCGCCTCGAAGCGCCCGGCCGCCTTCAGATCGGCGATGAGCCCAGCGGTCGCTTCCCGGGTCTGCTGGGCCCGGCCGCCGGGTTCGAAACGGTCCCAGCCGGCCTCGAATCGGCCCCGGGTCGTCAGGGGCCCCCACAGCGCCCAGCGCGATTCAAGGGAGGCGTCGCGGCGTGCATGGCGGTCGAAGGAGCGCGCGGGCGTGGGTGCGGCCCGTGAGGTGGCCTCCTCCTCCTGCAGGTACCCCGCCCCCCCGATCCAGGTCAGACCGGGCCGCGCGGTCCACTGGATTTCGCCGTCGAGGTCATGGGCGAGCCTCTCCCGCTGGAATCCGGTCTCGTTGCGATCGACATGCCGGCGTTGCTCGAAACGCAGGCGTGGAGCCGGAACCCGCGCGGAACCCTGGCGCGCCACCTCGATCCGCAGGAGCCCGTTGTGCCTTCGCACCGGCCCGGCGCCCCGCAGGAGGCTACCCGCGCTGCCCAGCAGGGTCCCGACCGGCTGAGGCGTTCCCATGTCCACGCGCCCATAGACCCGCGTCTCGAGCTTCGACCACGGATGCTCCGCCGGCAACCATCCTCCCAACGGAAACAGCGAGATCCGCAGCGCCGTTTCGAACCGGGTCTCGAGGGCGCTGTCGGCCGGGGCCTGATAGAATTCGTAGTCGCCGATCCCGACGTAGTGGCCCAGGCTGTCGTAATGCCCCCCACCCGGGGTCACCTCCACCAGCCGCTCGGTGCGCAACAGGGCCTCCTCGGCCGTCAGGTTGCCCTGCCACCGCACGACCAGCAGACGCTTGGCGCTGCGGGTCTCCACGGTCCAGTTGGCCAGACTCGTCGCGCTGCTCTGTCCGTTCGGCCCGTCCTGCGACCGGTGGGACAGGAGCAGGTCGGCCGTCCAACGCTCCCGGGTCACCTGCGATCCCAGCAGCATGGAGCGGCCCAGACCGTCGCTCATCCGCCGCCCGCCGGCGCGGTCATAGTCCCAGCGCCACTGCGCCTCGCCCCGCACCGCCAGGCCGCTTCCGGGACGCTCGTAGAGCCCCGTTCCCTGCACTCGCTCGTACGACCGCCCCCGTTCTTGTCCGGAGGCCCCCCGGCGCAGATCCTCGGTCTCATACTCTCCCGTCAACTGGATCGGGCCCCGCCATCCCAGTCGGGCCTGGAGGGCCCGCTCGTTGCCCGCCACGGCGTCGGCCCGCGACCGGCTGAGGCGCACCTGCATGTGCCCGTGGACCCGGCCCGCGCGCTCTGCGCGTACGGTCCAGCGATTGCCGCGGAAGCGCTCCCGCGCCACGACCTGCTCGTACTCGGCGGATACGCTCAGATCCCCGCGGGGACGCAGGAGCAGCCCCAGCCGGCGCCGGCGATCGCGCCCGTCGAGAACCGACGGGTCGGCGTTCCACCTCCGGTAGTAGAAGGCCGCATCCAGCGGTTCGGGCGAGGAGTAGGTCCGGCTGACGTTGCGCAGTTCGAAGGAGAGCTCCAGCAGGCGGCGCGATCCGCCGAACAGGCCCAGGGGCGTCAGGCGGCCTCCCAGAAAGAGGGCCTGACCATCGTTGTCTTCATCGTCCTTGGGCGAGAGAACATTCTGATCATGCCAGGAGAAGGCCGCCTCGGCCTCCAGCGCCAGATCCGCCCCCACGGTCGTGCGACCCTGAATGGCCATCACGTCACGTGACTCCGGCAGCGGCAAGAGGCGTCCCGGTACGAAGTCGGCCTGGCGGTACCCCCGATAGACATAGATCGTCTCGCCGCCGGCCAGGGTCGAATCCTGGTACTCGCCCCTCCCATCCTCGACCCGGGTGAAGGCGACCTCATACGATCCCCGGTAGGCCCCCGAGGGGTCAGCGCCGAGATAGACGAAGATCGGCGCGACCAGGCTGTCGACCTCCACGCGCTCGTAGGGCGCGAGCCCCGGTCCGACGTACCGGATGCCGCTCTCCAGGGCCGAGGCCGAGTCGCCGGCCGCGGCCAGTGCCTCCCGCTCCTGCTCGCCGATCGGCACCAGTGGTGAGCGATCCGGATCGTCCGCCTCACGCAGGTAGGCCAGCGCCACACCCCGGTTCGGGTCGCCGGCCGCGCTCTGCGCCCAGTAGTAGCCCCGATCGAAGCCACCCTGGCGCACCTGCACATCGACCCGCACTTCCTGGGTGCGCATCACCGGGCGCCGCGGCGTGAACCACAGCTCGCCCGCGGCGTAGTCAACCGTGTAGTCGGCATCCTCGCCGCGGCGCAGCTGTTCGCCGTCCATCCAGACCCGCTCACTCCCGGCCACCAGGACCTCTTCCTTGGCCGGATCGCGGCTCACCAGCACATAGGGTCCCTGTTTGCCATCCTGCGCCACGAGCCGGATCGATCGCGAGACCCCGACACTGCGTCCCACCGCGGCGGCTCCCCGCGGCGTATCTACTTTCCCGGCACGCACCAAGACCCCTTCCATCTCCCGGCGATGGCTCAGAAAGCGGAGTCCATCCTCCGCCACGCGAATGTCGCCCAGATTGGCCAGGCCCCAGGGGGAGCGCACCTCGATGAAGACCTTGTCCAGATCGCTGAGCTCGGCACTGGTGCCTTCCGGTTGCAGGGGAAGATTCCGATCGGTCAGGACGGCCCGCACTTCGACATCCGGAGCGAGCTGGCCGCGCAAGGTGAGATCGAGCGACTGGGTCAGCGAGACATCCTGGCGGTTTCCGAACTCGAGGGCGAAGGTCTTGCTGCCGCCAACCTGAATCCGCGCCCCGGCCGGCAGCTCCCGGTCACGAAGAATCGGCGCGGCGGCCCGCACGGTGTCGGCGGCGGCCCGGCGGCGCGTCAGGGACCAGCTCATCGGCAGGTCGAGATCCAGATAGCGGAAGAGGACCTCCAGCTCCGATCCGGAAGGCGCCGCGGCCAGCCAGACCATATAGCCGCGCGCGGCGTGCGCTTCATAGTCGATTCCGGGAAGAAATCGCCGCGGACCCTGCCACACCTGCAGGCTGGCCGCCTCGACCAACCGGTGCGCCAACCGGACTGTATCGCCCGGCGCCGGCGCCGGCACGCTGCCCTGCCACAGGCGCCCGGCCAGGGCGCCGCGCCCCTGCGCCGCCGGTGCCAGAAGAAGCCCCGCAAACGACAGCCAGCACAGCACCCCGAGGCCGATGCTCCACCTAGCGGGACGGCGGAGCACCACCACCCTCCCGCCGGGCATGGTCCACCTCGCAGACCAGAACGGTGCCTGTGGCCCCATCCAGGATCAGCAGGCGGTCCAGGCCGTCGAGTGTCAGAGCGGCGACCTGGACCGTTTCCGGCAGCGTGGCGCGAACCGGCGCCCGCTCCTGCGCCATCATCCACAAGCCGGGCCGATCGCCGGCCGCCACGAAGGCATTCCCCCAACGATCCACCGCCAGCGACCACGGTCCGCTGGCCCCCTTGCCGGCCGGTTGCGGCAACCGGGTCGCCGTGCGCACCATGCCATCCGGGTCCAGCTGCAACAGCTCGGGAGGCTGTGAGGTGAGAACGAAGAGCTGGCCGCGGCCATCGACATCGATCGCGGCCGGGCCGCGCAGCGGCCAGTCGCTGCCATCCCCCAGACGGCGCGGACGGGCCCGGTCGGCGTCCAGCTGGTAGATGCCGCCGCCCTCTCCATCGAGCAGGTAGATGGTCCCGGCGCCATCGACGCACAGGTCGCGCAGGTTCAACGCGGGACCTCCGAGAGGTTGCAGTAGATTGCGAAGATCCAGGCGTTGTTCCCAGCGCCCCTGAAGGTTGTACAGGTCGAGCGCAGGCCCGTCGGGGTCCAGAGCATAGAGCCACAGACCCGGGCCGGCATACAGCTCCGTATAGAAATGGAGGCTGAACTGGGTGGGTGGAGAGCTGGCGAAACCGACCCAGTCTCCCCTCTCGCTGAGCAGAAAGAGCCGATGGCGGCGAGCCTCGATCCCGCACAGCAAGCCCGAGGGATGGGAGGCCAGGGCCACCGGCCGCAGAGGGGCACCGTTGGGGCGCACGATCCAGGTCTCGACCGGATGGACCGCCACCGGCCAGCGTGGATTCTCGAAGGTCGTCGTGATGACCTGCGCACGGGCCGCCGCCCCTGCGGCGAGAATCAGGAGCATGACGGGCCAGAGAACCGTTCTATGGCGGTGGACACCCCTCATGACTCCAGCATTCCCTCCGATCGCCGGGCAGTCAAGCGCGCCCTCCCACGGCCGGAAGGTCCGGGGCCGAAACGGCATCAGTTCAACGGGAGCTGCACGCCGACGTACTGGGTTCCATCCCCGGCCGATTCGAGATAGACCCGCTGCGACCCGGATGAGGATCCGGCCAGGAAGGCCGCGTCCACGGCACTGACCACGCGATTCAGAAGGGCAACGCCGATCATGTGGCTCGCCCGGCGGTAGGAGTTGCGGCTTTCCTTGCGCTGATCGAGGTAGTCGAGCCGGTGGGCGTCGGACATCCATACCCAGCGCTCCTGGTCCCCAGGGCTGTAGCGCTGCACGTACTGCTCGCGCGCCGCGAGATCGTCCCCGTACAGAGCCCGCGCCGTCCGGCGAATCCAGTCGATGTACTCCTCGCTGCTGCGGTACACCCCCAGATTGCGATAGTAGTAATCCTCCCGGCCGGACGCATCCGGCACGCCCGCGAACTGCTCGGCGTAGTCGATGTAGCGGTTCTGGCGAATCTTGCCCTGCACCTGGAAGAGCGTGTAGGAGGTCAGGATGGCGAGCTCGGCCACGAAGAAGGCCTTGGCCTTGGCGCGCTGGCCCCCCAGGTGCTGGCCCCATCCCGGAATCAGCAGGGAGGCGCCGATCGCCTTTCTGCGCGACACCGCCCGGCCCCGGCTGGCGCGCTCCTCGGAAACGGCGCTCAGGGTGGTCGCCAGCCCGCCGGCGCCCCGCTCCAGGCCATCGCTCGCGAAGCCGGTGTAGTAGAGTGGCTTGCCACCGGCCGGCGCTTCACGATGCGCCGTCAGCTCGCCACTGGCCGGGACCCCGCTGCAGGCCAACAACGCCAGCGCCAGGAAACCCTCTGCGCATCCGCGCCCGATGGAGACCCACCGATCATCCCGCTTCCGGACCGACTTGTTCATCGCCTCTCGCCTCTCATGCGGATCTGTGCGCCCCCCGTCTGCCGGCCCTAGAGCGGCACGGGAACCAGGCGGCTGGTGATCATCAACCGCGGGTGCTGATGGTCGGGCACACCCTGCAGCTGCAGCGTCATCGACGTATCTTCGTTCAATCGGATCAGAACCTTCCGGGCCCCCAGAAAGGCATCCACGGCCGAGACGAAATGGTTCAGGAAAATGATCCGTCCGCTGAAACTGGCCGCGCGCAGCAGATCCTCCCGATCGTCCCACAGGCCGCGGTAGACGTGCCGGCTGGTGGGAGTGTCCCACCCGCAGGCATAATCAACCCTCGTGATGTAGTCCAGAAAGCGGCTGCGGTTGCTCGATTCGGCCAGCTGAATGAGGCTGTCCGATCGGGCCGACCAGTCCCCCGACGGACAACCGGCCTCCGCGCAAGCGGCCGGATCGGGAGCAATGGTGTGATAGCGCTGGTAGTCCCAGCGCGCATCCGCGACATCCGCCATCTGCCCGCGCTTATCGTCGGCCCCGTCTTTGAAGGCCAGGTAGGCCACCCAACCGGTGACCTCCACGGCCGCGAAGCCCAGCCCGCGCAGAATCGTTCCGTTCTTCCACTGGCCGGCGCCGGGAATCACGGCCGACATCAGCGCCGGCACGATCGCCTTCTTGTTGGCGTTGCTGGCGCGTGCCGGCGGGGCCAGCGAGGCAATCGGCGGCGCGTACAGCGGGCTACCGTTCCAGGCCTCCGGAATCACGCGCCGCGGCATATCCAATCGGCGCGCCGGCGCCACGCTCCCGCCCGGACGCAGGCCAGGGCCCGCATCCGCGCTCCAGCGGACCGGCGCAGAATCACGGCCCAGGACCGACCCCGCCAGGCACACCGGGTCGGCCCCCCCGGGTCCGGCGCCGATCAGCATGCAGAGCAGGACGGCACTCGCCGGCCCGCCCCGTGCCCATGAGCGCCGAAGCCCCCGTCGTTGGCTGCCTTCCGGTGGCCTGCGCATAAACACCCGCTCCCCTCTACCGAATGATCGCGAGTTTGCGGAGTACACTGACCTCGTCACCATCCCCGCGCGCCGTGATCTTGGCGACATAGAGCCCCGGCGAGACGGCCGACAGGTCCAAGGCCAGCACATCGCCGCCTTGTCCAACCGCCACGTCATCGAAGCGGCGGTCCCAGACCTTGTGCCCGGCCGTATCGAACAGCCGGATCTGCAAGGTGCCCGGCCGTCCCATGCGAAGGCGCAGCGCGCCCTCGCCGCCCTCTACCGGATTGGGGGTGAACACCAGCGCGTCCCGATCGAGCAAGGCTGCGTACCCCTGAGGCGCCGGAATCAGCGCCCGCGGATAGAGGAAGCTGCGGCTGGCATCGCCGGTGGCCGACCACATCTCTCCCGGGCCAGCGCTGCGCGGGCCGAGCCCGGTCCGAATCACCGTGACAAAGCCTTCCTCGTCGGCGGCCAACAGCGCCGGTGCGCCATCGGCGCCCAGCGGCGCCAGAATCGGACCGCTGCGAATCCCATAGCCCACGACCACCGGATAGCCATCGATCCCCTTGCCGGCGGCGCTCCAGGCGTGCAAGGATCCATCCGCGCTGCCCTGAACGATCTCGATCCGTCCGTCGCCGTTCAGATCCGCGAACATCGGCCCCGACCGCACGGCTCCGAGCACCCTGGCATCCGGATGCCAGACCGAGCGCGGCCAGCCGATCTCCTGGTTTCCGTCCAGCTGGAACAGGTGGATCTGTCCCCCACGGGTTGTGGCCGCAACCTCCAGCAGGCCGTCATCATCCGGATCCCCGACGGCCAGATACCCGGCCGGGGCGTCTCCCAGATAGCGGGGCCAACCGTCGCCGAGATTTCCCGATTCGTCCCAACAGGCGAGCTCACCGGCTCCATTGAGCGCCAGGATCAGGCCCTCCCCGGGCGCGCTCCCCTGCAACAGCAGGATGCTCCTGACCGGCTCGGCCCGATTGCCCACGCGGCGGGGCCACCCGTCACGGGGACCGAAACCGGCGCTCTGCCCCCCGTCGGCCACATAGACCTCTCCGACCTGATTGCCCCAGACCAGCACGGTGGGGCCATCGGCCCTGAGCGCCCCACCCGCCAGGGCGCTGACGGCGAAGCCCGGTTCCGCGGTGCGCCACACCAACGGGTCGGCGCTGCCCGGCATCAAGCCGCGCAGGCGGCCCTGGTTGTCCCCCACGACCAGCACCGAGTCCAGCGCCAGCGGCGCGGTGGTGAAGCGCAGGTCGGGGAACGGATGGTCGCTGTCCGGATAGCGCATGATGCGCGCATGCGGCGCGCCGCCCTCGAACGCCAGAACCTGGGTGTTGGTCGCCGCGGCCAGCACCGAGCCGATCTGGCCATGATCGTTGACGAAGCCAGCCCGGATGGCGATCCCGGGCAGGAAGCTGCTGTCGGCCACCGCCAGAAGGCCGCCGCTGCCGTCCGCCGAAAACCTCTGCAGATAGCCCCCCCCCGTGGTCAAGATCTCATCGATCCCGTCTCCGTCCAGATCGGCGCTGGCCATCCCGCCGATGCCGAAAGGCCGGCCGGCATAGCGCGGCCATCCCGGCGCGATACGCCCGCGTTGGAAGGCGACCTGCAGGGTGTCCCCACGGGCCGCGAGCACCTCGATGGAGATGTCGGTCACGGCCCCCGCGCTGGTTGCGCTGTTCGGATCGGTGTCCGGCCCAAAGCGCGTGTAGCCGTCCGGGTGCCAATAATCGAGCCTTCCGCCGACCCACTCCACGCTGTAGATGTTGCCCAGATCCTCGATCCCGTCGGCCTCCTCCACATCCACCCCGCGGCGCTCTCCAAAGATGTTCACGCACCCATAGCAGACCCGGAAGGCATCGCGGATCGCCGCGTTGTCGATATGCCAGATCAGCAAGCCTTCGCCCGGCAGCAGGTAGTCGGTCTCGTACTGCCCCAGCGTGTCCGGCGCGACCCCCATCGAGTCGGTGACATCCAGCGGGATGTTGCGCGGCCCCAGGATCACGCCGGTGAGCGAGTCGGCCTCGAGGTAGACCAAGCCGTCGCCATTGATGTCATACGGACGGCTCTCGACGATGAAATACTCCGATCCGCTCAGATGGGCGCTCCCGGGACTCTCGGCGATTCCCTGCCCGCCGATCGGCACCAGCGCCATTTCGTTGGCGACCTGCACCGCCGGCAGATCGATGGTGGTAGCCTCCGTGATCCAGCGGGCATTCAAGCCGTCGGGGAAGAAGACGAGTTTGTGCCAGGGATCCACGCTCGCCGGAATCGCGCCGCGCACGAAGACCTCCTGCTCGCGATACGGATCCCACACCCGCCCGTACATCTGCTCGCCGGAGTCCATGAGGCTGAACATGCCTACCTGCGGGTAGAAATTGAACACATTGTAGAGATCGTAGAAGCCGAGCTGATGGCCGAACTCGTGCACCATCACGCCGTTCAAAGCACCCAGGTACCCATCCTGGCTCACCGTCTCCGGCACCACCAGGATCAGGTCGATGAAGAAGGTCGAGTCCTGCACGGCGACCGGATCGGCCAGAAAGATGTTGAAGCTCGGGATGTCATAGGGGCTGTCGCGCTTGATGTCGCCCTGGAAGTCCGCCCCCGAGTGGAAGAGCAGGAAGCTGTCGTAGCGGCGAAAGTCGGGCGGATCCGCGGCACTGTCGGCCAACCTGTACGAATCCCGCACGAAGCGGTCGGCCAGCGCGAGGATATCGATGTCGAAGCCGCTCATCCACCAGGGGCCATAGTCGGCCGTGTCGCTCAGCGAATAGGCTGAATCGTTCTCGGCCGGGTAGATATCCCACTCCAGCACCAGGCTGCCGCCGGATTGCTTGTAGTAGTAGCGCGCGATGGCCTCGAGATGGCTGTCGAAGAACGCCTTGTCGTGGGGCGGCGGGTCCACGGCGACCCGCGCCGAGTCGGCCGGACGCAGGTCGAAGCGCCCATCCAGGGTGCTGCTCTGATCCCCCGCCGAATCCTGGGCGAAATCGACGCGAATCGCCAGTACGCGGATCGTGTCCGGATCCGCCGCGCGCGCGGCCGCCTGCGCCAAGTAGGTTCGCAACGCCGCCGGGGACTGGGTCAGCAGGTCCACCGGCGCGCGGTCGGGAAACCGCTCCCGCAGCCGGCGCCACAGCAGACCGTCCGGCTCCTGCGGCAGGGAAGGGTCCCGCAGAATCGAAGGGAAGGGCTGCATCTGGAAGCTCGACGGCTCTCCGACCGGATCAAGCCACGCGCTGGATCCGGTCGCCGGCCGGGGAGCCGGACGCAATCGCAAGCTGCGATCGATGACCTCATCCCCGGCCTGTGCCTGGCCGCTGAGACTCAGCTGCGACAGCAGTACCCAAACGCCGACCACCGCCCAGCGCGCTGCAATCCTCACGCAGGCCTCCCCCCTTAGAGTCTCTCGCCTACGGCGCAATCCCACCGACGCCGTCCCCGAAGAGAATGCCGACGGTCAGGTAGCTCACCCGGTCCAGATCGAGCGCCTGGGGCACACTCGAGTAATCGAAACGCA
>CAYQJL010000275.1:0-53768 GCA_964417675.1 uncultured bacterium
CGGCTCCCGCTGTGCCACCGGCTCCCGCTGTGCCACCGGCTCCCGCCGTGCCACCGGCCACCGGCGCACTGGAGTCGGCTGCTGGTTCGGGCCCGCTCGCCGCACAACCTGTTTCCCGTGCCGAAGGCTGCGGCGCAACGAGGTGGTCCCCGCGTTGCTGCCGTTGCCACAAGAAGCTCTCATAGTCCCCTGGAAACTCGCGGATCTGTCCCTGTCCCACCTCGATGACGTGGTCGGCCAGCGCGCTCAGGAAGTGCCGGTCGTGCGACACAAAGACAACCGTTCCGGAGTACCCCTGCAGGGCCTTCAGAAGCATATCCTTCGAAGGCAGATCCAGGTGGTTGGTGGGTTCATCGAGCAGCAGAACGTTGGAGGGACGCACCAGCAACCGAGCCAATGCCAGCCGATTGCGTTCTCCGCCCGAAAGAACACGAACCTTCTTGCTGACCGCGTCCCCCGAAAAGAGAAAGCCGCCCAGCAGACCGCGCACCTGAGGGACGAAGTCGAACGGCGCCACTTGCTCCACCGCTTCGAGAACCGTCGCCTCTGGATCGATGGAACTGCCGTGATCCTGGGCGAAGAAGGCCGCCGCCCAGTTGTGCCCCTCCCGGCGCTCCCCAGCATCCGGCGGCTCGGTCCCTGACAGGACGCGCATCAGCGTCGACTTGCCGGCCCCGTTGGGTCCCACGAGCGCGATTCGCTTGCCGCGCTCGATTCGCAGGCACACATCACGCAAAACCTGCACGTCCCCATAGCGCTTCCCGATTCGGTCGAGTTCGAGCACGATGCGTCCTGCCCGCGGGGCCGGCGGCAACGGGATATGGATCGAACGCCCATCGGCCATTGGCGGATCGAGCTTCTCCATGCGATCGAGAGCTTTGATCCGGCTCTGAACCTGGACGGCCTTGGTGTTCTTGTAGCGAAAGCGCTCAATGAATCGCGTGATGCGCTTGATCTCCTCCTGCTGGCGCTCGTAGGCCGCCTGGCGCGCCTCCATCCGCTTGGCGCGTTCGCGCTCGAAGAAGGAGTAATTGCCGGGATACTCCTCCAGCCGCCGCCCGATGATCTCGGTGACCCGCCGCACGGTCACGTCCAGGAAGAAACGGTCGTGGGAGACCAGCACATAGGCATACGGATAACGGCCGAGATACTCCTCCAGCCACTCGCGCGCCTCCAGATCCAGGTGATTCGTCGGCTCGTCCAGCAGGAGAAGCTGGGGACGCTGCAAGAGGATGCGCGCCAGGGCGGCCCGCATCCGCCAACCTCCCGACAGGGTCTGCACCGGTTGATCGAACTGGCTCTCCTTGAACCCCAAGCCGGTGAGCACGTAGTGGATCTGGCGGTCCATATCGTCGGCGCCGAGCACGTTCAATCGGTCGTGGATCTCCGACTGCCGCTCGGTGAGACGGGTCAATGTCTCGACGGAATCATCACGCCGCTGCTCAAGGCGGCGCTCGATGGCGGCAAGTTCGTTCTGCAGCTCCAAGATCTCGTCGAAGCCGCGGCGGGCCTCTTCCCGCACGGTGCCATCCTCGAGCACGAAGCCGGTCTGCGCCAGATACCCGGCGAGCAGATTCTTCGGCGCGCTGACGCTGCCCGCGTCAGCCCCCTCGAGGCCGGCCGCAATCTTGAGCAGGGTCGATTTGCCGCTTCCGTTGGGACCCACCAGAGCGACCCGATCCTTGGCGCTGACAAACCACTCGGCACCTCGAAAGAGGAGCTGTCCGCCGAAACCCTTCTGAAGTCCGCTGATCTTGAGCATTGGGATAGGGTAACGCAGGAGCGCCGTTGAAGACAACGATCACGTCCCGCTCGCCGGACCCGGGGGGGGGGGACATCGGACCGCTTGACAGGATGCGCCGGGCCCGGACCGCCGAACAGGACATGGCTTCGGAATTGGTCGTTCCCCGAGAGCCGGCAATGGCGGCAGGCAAGGGCCACATCATGTCCGGGAAACCGGGAGCTGTGCCGCTACGCCGCTTCGCCGAGGATTGCCTGGCGCTTCCGGATGCGTTCGGGCATCCATTCGGCGGCATCTCTCGACAACCAGCTCTCCACGGCCTCGAGCAACTGTACGCGGCGTATGGGTTTGGACATGTAGTCGTCGCAACCCGCGGCGAGGGTCTTCTCGGCATCCCCCTTCATCGCCTGGGCGGTCAGGGCCAGAATCGGAATTCCATCGAAGCTCTCATCCTGAATCAGATGGGTGGCGGCCTTGTAGCCGTCCATCACCGGCATCATCATGTCGAGCAGGAACATGTCGGGCCGACGCTTGGCGGCCTCCTCAAGGGCCAACTGACCATTGCTGACGATGGTCACCTCGTATCCCCCACTCTCGAGAATGGCTCGGAAGACATACTGGTTGGTGGGTTCATCTTCAGCCAAGAGCACGTAGGCCTTCCCTTCCTGAGCCGCACACATGATGTTCCTACCTCCTTAGGCCGCCTCGAATCCGTCGCTCAATGGCCCTGCTGGGGTGGGCCCGCGGTCCTCTCCGACCCCGGGCACGGACTCCACCGTCTGAACCGTCTGCACCACGAGCCGCATCAGATCCTCGACACCGCGGCTGCCCTTCTCGAACACGCCCCCCACATGACCGGCCAGAAAGCCTTCCTCACCGTCGTTGAACTTGCGGGCAGTATTAACCAGAATCGGCAGCTGTCGTAGCTGGGGGTCGCGGGTCACCTGTTCGATGAGCCGGAACCCCTCATCCCCGCGGCTGAGAAGATCCATGAGCACCAGGTCCACGGTCTCGCGCCGGAGCACGCTCAACGCCTCCTGCATGTCGTGAGCGGTCAGGATCTCCATGTTCTCCTTGCGCAGATAGCGCGTCAGCACGCCCGATTCGACAACATCATCGTCGACGACGAGCACGCATTTGCGTTCGGGATCCGCCAAGGTGCGAGCTCGGCCATTGAATCGAATGCGCAGGGGAGGCTCGTCCTCCGACCCGGGCGCCTCCTGATTCGACCGCAGCGGCACGACGAACGCAAACCGCGACCCCGCCCCCACGGCACTATCGACCCAGAGATCGCCGCCCATCAGATTGATCAGTTTCTTGCTGATGGCCAAGCCGAGACCGGACCCCTCCAGATGCTCCCCCTGCGGGTGCTCGAGGCGCCGGAATTCCTCAAAGATGCTGTTGTGCAGATGAGCGGGAATCCCGGATCCGGTATCCTGGACTTCTACATAGAGAAGATCCTCCTCGGGAAGAACCCGCATGCGAGCCGTTACGGTGCCCTTCTCGGTGAATTTGATGGCATTGCCAAGAATGTTGATGAAGACCTGCCTGATCTTGTCGGCATCCAGGCTGACCTGCTCCCCGGCCCCCTCCGGTTCGAGTTGCAGATGGAGACCCTTTTCCACGGCCAGCGGCCGCAGGCTTTCGGCCGACTCGAGCAGGTGGTCAATGATCTGGACCGGGGCGCGATTGTCATCCATGCGCCCGGATTCGATCTTGGACAGATCGAGGACCTCGTTGATGAGATGAAGCAGATTGTCCCCGCTGTTGTAGATCATCTCGATCTGGCGGAGCTGCTCCTCGTTCAGGGGCCCGGTGATCTGATCACGCAGCATGTCGGAAAGGGCCAGAATCGCATTCAGCGGCGTGCGCAGCTCGTGGGAGACATTGGCCAGAAAAGCACTCTTGAGGCGATTGGCTTCGAGGACCTTCTCATTCTGGTAGGCCAGCGCGAGGTTCTTCTGCTGGAGTTCCACCGCGCGAGCCTCCAGGACCGATTCGAGGCTGATCTGTTGCTGCTGAGCAGCCGTATGAAAGGCCTGCGCCCCGGCCGCCATGGCCCCCAGCCGACCGGCCAGGTCGCTGAACTCATCATCACCATTCAACTCGAATCGCGCCGAGCCCTGCCCCGTCATGAATTCCTGTATGGATTGACCTAACCGGCAGAAGGCGAGATGTATCCGCCGCCAGAGATGGAAGAGCGCGGCCAGGCCAGCGGCCGCGGCAAGCACAGCCGTAGCGCCGGCCAGCTTCGAGACGGCCGGCATGTCCGCACCGGCGATCAGGATGGTGTGTAGAAACCACCCAGCCCCGATGCCAGCCGGCAGCGTGATGCCCGCGGCAATCACGAACAGCAGGCCATGCAGCGAACGGCGCGGGCGCTTTGGTTCGTCCCCACTCACATCAACCCCATGCAGATCGTCCCCTCTGCCAAACCACGGCTCCCAGTACAGAAGCTCGTGGGCTTGTCAGTGTAACTATCGACCAGTTTACAGCTTCGTTGAGGGAAAGCATTCCCCGCGCCCCCCTTGCCGCCGCACCTTGAGAGACTCCCACCCACGAGTCAACTCCTGGCATGGACCTTGTAACCTCAACACCTATAATCCATTATGCTCACCAGCCTCCTCGCCGCCCACGAGGGGAACCCAGTTCCAACGCCGGGGTGTCTCCAACCTACGCTGTTTCAGGGGATTCTGGTAGGATGCCCGCTTGATCGATCCGCTTGGCACTTGCGGCAAGCGGCATGTGGAATCTGACCGGCCGGAGGAGGCACATCGTGGCCAGACAAGTCGATTTCTTCAAACTGGACCAGGAACTGACCCAGGAAGAGAGGATCTTGCGCGACAGCGTGCATTCTTTCGTCGAAAGGGAGTTCCTGCCCGATCTGGCGAGCCACTATGAGGAAGGGACCTTCCCGCTTGGAATCGTGCCCGGCCTCGCCGAGCTCGGTCTCCTCGGGATGAAGTACGAGGGCTACGGATGCGCCGGCACGTCCAATGTGGACTACGGGCTCGCCTGCCAAGAGCTCGAATGGGCCGACAGCGGGCTACGCAGCTTCGTGAGCGTGCAGACCTCCCTGGTCATCCACCCGATCCACACCTGGGGAAGCGAAGAGCAGAGGAAGATGTTCATCCCCAAGTTGGCGGCCGGTGAGCTGATCGGCTGCTACGGTTTGACCGAACCCGACCATGGTTCCGATCCCGGGGGCATGATCACCCGGGCCGTCAGGGATGGAAACGAGTATGTCCTCAACGGCGCCAAGATGTGGATCACGAACGCACCCGTGGCCGATGTGGCCATCGTGTGGGCGCGCCTCGAGGACACCATCGCCGGCTTCATTGTGGAGGCGGGAACTCCGGGTTTCACGGCCCCGGAAACGAAGCGGAAGCTGTCCCTGCGCGCGTCGATCACCGGTGAGCTGGTCTTCGATGAGGTCCGTGTCCCTGCTGAGAATCGATTGCCGGATGCCCGCGGCCTGGGCGCCCCGCTGGCGTGTCTCAACGAAGCGCGGTTCGGCATCTGCTGGGGAGCCGTCGGAGCCGCCATCTCATGTTATCAGTCCGCGCTCGACTACACCAAGGAGCGGACCCAATTCGGCCGCCCGCTGGCGGGGTTCCAGATCACGCAGGAGAAGCTCGTCTGGATGCTCGCCGAGATCACCAAGGCCCAGCTGCTCAATCTCCGCTTGGGCCGGATGAAGGATGCCGGCCAAGCAAAACACTGGCACGTCTCCCTGGCGAAGTACAACAATGTCAGCACGGCCCTGGAGATCGCTCGCACCGCCCGCACACTTCACGGAGCCAGTGGCATCACGCTGGAGTATCCCCCCCTGCGTCACGCCGCCAACCTGGAGAGTGTGCTGACCTATGAAGGCACCCACGAGATTCACACGCTCGTGGTCGGCCGCGAAATCACCGGCGAGAATGCCTTCCGTTGAACGGGCCCGGACAGCATGCCGCCCCCGGCCGCAGTGCCCCGGGATCGGCGGCGGGGCGGGACGCCGCCACGGCCGGAATCAGTGGAATACGCACCCACCCGATACAGCGCGAACCCGGCCCTCCGCCCGGGGGGTTGGGCTTGCGCCCTACAGCGTCTCCTTGCGCTTGACGGTGAATCCGCTCGCACCGCGACCCACTCGGCAAGCAACCGTCCCCGGATCATGAACGAAGACGAGCATCCCCCCGCAGTCGGCGATCTCGCCCAGCAGGGCTTCCTTCTCCTGGATCAGCCGATCCGGCCACAAATCGTATCCCATGGTATAGGCCGCCCGAATGTGTGCCAGCGTGGGTATCAGGTCGGACGGATAGTAGAGGGTATCTCGCGTCCCGGCGGCGATGACGACCTGCAACCCATGCGTGTGTCCGTCCGAAGGGCGAACCGCAATGCCCGGGACGATCTCCTGTTCACCGGCTACAAGATGCAGCCCCATGCGCTCGAGGATCTCGAGATCCCCCTTGCGAAAGCTGCGAGCCTCCTTGGGGCCTGGCCGGCGCGCATGGTCCCAGTGCGTCTTCTGCACCCAGACGGTGGCCCCCGGCAAGGCGGGCACGCGCTCGCCCGAGGAAAGCGTGCGTCCGCCCCCCCCCACATGATCGAAGTGTAGATGTGTGACAATCAAGTGCGTGATGTCTCCGGGCGAGACGCCGGCGGAGCGGAGCCGCTCATCCAGGCCGGGTTGCTCGGGGTCGATCTCCAGGCGCTTCAAACTCTGAGGATCGTAGTCACGGCCTGTGCCGGTCTCGACCAGCACCAGGGCAGCGGGAGTGCGCAGCAGGAGAACCCGTGCCACCAGGGGGATGCGGTTCTGATCATCCGCCTTCGAGAAACGGCTCCATAACGGCTTGGGCACCTGGCCGAACATGGCACCCCCGTCCAGCCGGAACCGACTGGCCACCAGGGTCCGCACCTCGATGCCCCCCAGATCGGTCCAGCTCATGGATACCTCCTCGGCCAGGGATTCAACCACCCACCCCCGACAAGCCCTCACTGCAGAGCGTCCAGCCCTCCGCCCAGCCCCGCTCTCCGGCCGCCCCGCGGCCCGTTTGCCGCGGGCGTGGTCACCTCCGGCCGCACTGTCTCCGGAGCGTAAAACTACACGAGAGAACCGCTCCACGCCAACCCATGGGGGCCACTCGATCACGAGCCAGACGCACACTAGACCCTGCCCGAGAATGACCCGCATTACAACCTGGGGCAAACACGGTTCCAGCGTGGACTCCGCCAGGGAAACGACCGGGCCAAGGCAGCGCGACGGTCACGAGACGACCGGGCCAAGGCAGCGCGACGGTCACGAGACGACCGGGCCAAGGCAGCGCGACGGTCGCGAGACGACATTGATTTTGCCGAACCCGGTCGATACACTGCCCGACTGGCCTTCGGTTTCGGACCCAGGGTCCTGATCGGCGGGTATGAGCACGGGGAGGCCCGAACCTCGAGCCGCCCACCGCGCCATGCCGGGGGCGGTCCGCCCCAGGGAAAGGGGCGCATGGGAGAAACAACCGACGGGAGCCACCGCGCACGGAACAAGCGGCGAGATTCCAAGAGCGGTGAGACTCCAAGAAAAGACATCCGAAACCAAGAGCGGGCATCCAGACATGCGGGTGCAGGACATCAGGACCAGTGGAGGGGAAGACAGACGATGCGCCCAGTGAGCAGGATTCTGCCGATCTTCACACTGCTGATCGCAGGGCTGGCGGCCCCGCCTTCGGAGCCCGCCGCCAGCAAACTCCAGGTGACCGGCCCCGCCGTGCGGGTCGAGCCGGCCCTGATCGATCTGGGCACCATGCCCCAGGAGTCGATCGAGCGAACTCGGGCCTGGGTTCACAACATCGGGACCGACTCGTTGAGGATCCAGAAGGTTGAGAGCGACTGCGGATGCACGATTGCCAACATCCTCCGTGAGGTTCTGGCGCCGGGGGACTCGGTGGAGTTGAAGATCAACTTCTCATCCCGGCATTACTACGGCAACCTCCTCCAGCGGGTCACGGTCTTCACGAACGATCCTGGATCGCCGCGGGCGAACATCAAGCTCAAGGTGCACGTCAAGCCCCTTGCGGTCGTCGAACCGGACAACCTCGACTTCGGAGACGTGCCCCGCGGATCGTCGGAAACCCGAACGATCACGCTCCGCGCCGCTCGCCAAGACTCCCTCGTGCTTGAGCGCGTTCATCTGCCGGAGAATCTGTTCACCTACACATCCCGACCGCTGAATGAGCCGGACAGCACCGGATTCGCACTTGACATCCACGTGCGTCGCGATGCTCCCCTCGGGGACATCCGCACGCGAGTCACCATCGAGACCAATCGCACCAAGGATCCGATCCAGGTGGCCGTACGCGGTAGTGTGCACGGTTTCTTCCTGGCCCGCCCCAATCTTGTCTCCTTCGGCCAGTTCAAGGCCGGCGCGATACGAACGGTCTCGGTCATGCTGGAAGCACAGTCACCCGGGCATCGGCGCATCACCGCTGTGTCCTGCAGCTCTCCCGGACTGACCGCCAGGATTGCCACGCTCGAAGAAGGGCGCACCTACGAGGTCATCATCACGGCGACCCCGAACCTGGCGCCAGGCCAGCTGCGTGAAACCCTGCTCATTCAGACGGATGACCCCGAACAGCCCGAACTCATTGTCCCCATTCGTGGGAGTATCAAGGAATAGGCGGCGCGGGAAGGAATTCTATGACCCAGATGCGAGGAGCGTTTGCACGCGAGCTGATCGGCCGGGCTCTGCCTCAGGCGCTTGTCATTGTCCTGGTTGGTTCGGCCCTCGGCTTCATCCTCAATTCGACGCGTACCGATCCGCTGCCGTTCGATCTACCTGCCTCTCAACTGCTGACCGAAAGCGGCGCGGAAGTGATCTTCCTGGGCCGGGCCAAGCAGATCTTCGACGGAGTCGACTACATTTTCATCGATGCCCGACGGGAAGCGGCGTTCATTGCCGGACACATCCCGCACGCCTTCAACCTGCCCGTCGAGGAATTCGATCTCCTCTACCGCGAGCTCCAGGGGTGGACCGCCGGGCAACCGCTGGTCGTCTACGGCAGCCGGGAGCTGTTCAATCTGGCGGACGACCTGGCTCGCCGCCTCCTCGAATCCGGAGAGCAGGAGGTGTTGCTCTTCGCGAGCGGCTACGAAGGATGGGTCGAGCGCGGCTACCCTTCTGAGCAGGGAGAGGATGGACTGCTCTTGAACACAGACGAGTTCGAAGAGGATGAAGATTGGTAATGGGCGCCGATGTCCGCACGAGCTGGGGTAAACTCCGATGATCATGTCGATTCTGATCTTCACCGGCATCACGGCGGCTGTGCTGCTATTGGGCTATGTCATGCTGGGCGTCCTTCCCGTCAGCCGGATTCCGGCCGCCGGGCTGCGTACGATCGAGTGGGCCTGCCGGATCGTCCTGGCAGCCGTCTTTGTGCTCGCGGCGTATGAGAAGCTGCAGGACCCCTACGCCTTCGCCTCCAGCACCTATGCCTATCGCGTCGTGCCGCCGCAGGTCGCGATCGCCGTGGGGATCGCCATGCCCGCGGTCGAGATCATCGCAGCCTTCGCTTTGCTGTCCGGTCTGTTCTGGCGCGGAGGGGCCCTCATTCTGGGCGGTCTGCTGCTGGCCTTCGTGGTCGCCTTGTTCCAAGCCATCCTTCGAGGCATCGACATTGATTGCGGCTGCTTCGGCGAGGAATCCAGCCCGGTGAGCTTCTGGCTCATCGCGCGCAACCAGGTTCTGTTCCTGTGTGCGCTCTTCCCGATGTGGATGCACGTGAGGCGGCGTGTGTTGCGACGTACGCGGTAGCAGCCGGGTGGCACATGTCTTCCGCTATGGCTGACAACCGCCCGCCCAGTCTCCATCCAGACGACGCGGGCAACCCGCCAACGCAATCCGGGAGACCTCGCCCCGGGCATTGATCCGCAGAACTTCACCCTCATCCGGCACGGTGGACCACAGATCACCCGTGATCGGGTCATAGGCAACTTCAGCAACCCGGCCAAGATTGCTGTGTCGTGCAATCTCCTGACAGGTGCGATCCAGCTCGATCAGCATCCCCTGTCCATAGTCGGCTACCCAGCAGGTGCCGGTTCCAGTGGCCCTCAAGTCGAGCGGTCTCTCCAGCAGCCCCTCGGCAGTTCTCAGCAGTGAGCCACCGGCCGTGATGTAGACCACTTGCCCCCCCCGATCCGCCACCCAGCATCCACCACCCTCGGGATCGTCCGCCAGCGCCGTCGCCTCCTCCAGGCCGGCATGGGTATCGACCGCCGCTCCAGACACCAGGTCGTACTTCTGTACGGATCCGTTCTCGAAGGCCACCCACGTCAAGGTGCTGTCCCGCAGTGCTGCGGCCTCGGGGTGGCCCAGGGTGCTCACTGTGCTCATCTCTCCCCCCACCGGTCGCAGCCATGCAACCTGCTGCTCATGATAGGAACAGACGACCAGGAGGCCGAGCTGTGCATTCCAGTCGAGTCCGGTGGCACCCGGCACGGTGTATGTTTCGAGAAGTCCGCCGGTGCGTGAGTCACACACCAGGATTCGGTCCTGATCGATCTGAGCCGCGTACAGCCGGTGGGCTTCGCCGTCTACCTCCAGATCCATGATGGCACCGCCGAGATGCACACGGTCGATCAGGTCGCGCCCATCCGGTGAGAGGCGGACCAATCCCCAGCCACAGGGATCGCCGATCCATGGAATCGCGCTGCCCGGTTCGACCGCTCGCGGGACAAGGCTGGCGCGGCCGCCCCCCGCAAACAGAAACTCCACCCGGTAGACGTAGCGAGTCTGGTTCCGCAGGCCCTCGTCCCGGTAGCGGGCCGCGTCGGGGGGCAGGGGCTCCGGCGTGAGCAGCTCCTCGGCCAGGCCGTCGCTTTCCCGCCAGAGCCGAAACCCGGCGATGTCCTGGAGGTGGTAACTATCCCAGGCGAGTTCGGCCTGCCGGCATCCCGCCACGACCCTGAGCCCCCCGGGTTCGCCGTGCGTGTCGGGATTCACAGGGTCGAAGGGATTGTCCCGGTCCCGCCCACCACAACCGCTCCCCAGGCTGACCAAGCTGACCAGGCTGACCAGACTGACCAGGCTCGCCAAGCGCACCAGGACCATGCCGGCCAGGCTGACCAGGCTCGCCAAGCGCACCAGGACCATGCCGGCCAAGCCGGTCCCGCGAACTGGTCCGGCCAGGCCGAGCGGGGTTCGCCGGGGGACACGGCCAACGGGATGGTGCCAGGCACGCGGTTGTCTCGTCCGCCGCGGCCACATCATGGATCCTCCTTCCCGCCACCCCATAACCACTCCCGGAGTGCCAGGAGGAAGCAGGTCTCCGACCCGATCCAGGCCGAGAGCGCATAACGATCGTATCGACGAGCCCTGTCAAAGGCCTCCTCGCGGGCGACCTGCTCACCAAAGTGCATGTAATCATCGTAAGCATTGTCAGCAACGGCTTGGAAGTGAAGCGCCAAACCGGTGCCCGCCAGCCACGCCAGGGCCCACAACTCCCCTGTTCCAGGCCGCCAGGATCGCTTCGCCGTGGCAGGAGTGAACCCTCGCCTGAGATGCCCGTAGGCCGCTGGATCACTCCGGCCCGCGAAGAGATCCGCTGGCGCAACCCCCATGACAGGCATCGTTCCTGAAGCTCCCCATCGGAACGGAACGACCCCAGGAAAGCAACTCCCAGCGCTCGTCCTCCGGCCCTGCGGGCATGCTGGCTCACGCGGCGCGGCCATCCTCCTTTGCTCAGCACCGATCTCAGCACCGCCGGCACCACCGGCACCACCGGCATCAGCACCGGCATCGGCACCACCGGCACCACCGGCATCAGCACCGGCATCGGCACCACCGGCACCAGCACCACCGGCACCAGCACCGCCGGCACCAGCACCGCCGGCACCACCGGCACCAGCGCCGACATCGGCACCACCGGCACTGGTATCACCGGGAACAACAACGCCGACAGGGAAGGCCGGCTGTTCGGCAGCGGCAGAGCGGGCCGGAGGGGCGCAGGGCGCCGCGAAGGCGAAGAGATCCCCGCGCCCACCTCCAATCAGAAGCAGATCCTCGGCGAGCAGAACCCGGGTGCTGGCCGGTGCTGGGATCTGCAGTTGCCACAGCGCGTTCCCCGTGCGCGGATCCAGGCCCGGTGTCCTGCCGTCGCGCAGGGGAACCCACAGGCATCCGGCCGCCACGGAAGGCGCCAGATCCGCGGCGGTTTCCAGATCGCGTTGCCATCGCAGAGCCGGAGGACTCCCTTCGAAGCAAAGGACGACCCCACCCGTGGTCACGAGAAACAGCGACTGCCCATGGGCAACCGGTCCGACGCGGAAGCGGCGGTTCAGGGCGCGATCGGCGACCAGGGTCCCGCTGCTCGGATCCCACCCCCGCAGATGCCCCTCATGACTGATCGTCCATGCCAGATCACAGAGCATGGCCGGTGGGCCGTACAGCGCCAATCCTGGGTCAGCGTCCCACAACAACTCCCCCGTTCGAGCATTCAGAGCGGCCAGACGGGCCGATACCGTGGGCACCCACAGGATGGAATCGGTCAGAGCCAGGCCACTTCTCACCTGCCCGACCTCGGGCAACTCCCAGATGACCTCTCCCGTGGCTGCGTCACAACAGATCACCCGCCCCTGGACGGATGCGGCGAACAGCCTGTCCCCCTCCACCAGAGGTGCGGCCCAGGCCTCGCCTAGGTCTCGCTGCCAAAGGATTCGACCGGTGCTGGCCTCGCGGCAGAACAACACGCCGTCAGGATAGTCAGTAACCCCATACAATGCTCCACCGCAAGCCGTGACACCCCCATGAATGCCCGCGCCCAGTCGCTTCTCCCATATCCGCTTGCCGGGGGACAGTTGCAGAAGGGCCAACCGGCGATCCCAGGTAGCGACCGCCACGGCACCCGGCGCACCCGCCAGTTGCACTCCGATCGTGCGGCCTACTTCGACTTCCCAGCAAACGGGAATTCGCCCGGGCAGCCCCTCCGTGCCCCACTCTCTCGCCCACAGCTCATCCGCGTCCGTCCCCCCCGGCGGGACAGCCCCCGCGCTGCGTGCCGCGAGAACCTCCGAACCACTCGCCGCGAGGGTGATCGCCGGCTGGAAGGCAGCGAAGCCACCGCCGGCGGCCACTAGCACACCGGCAATCAGCAGGCCCAGACCCGGCTGCGAACCCCCGATTCGGCGGGGTGAACTGTGTCCTAGTAGTTCCATCCGATGAAGAACTCCCGGTGGGTCGTGGTGGGCCAGGCTTCAAAGTCCGTACGGCGAGCCATGTCGAAACGCAAGACCAGCATCCCCCCGAATCCCATGCGAAGACTCAGACCGTAGCTCCCGCGAAGCTGCTCCGGCCAGTCCCCATACCATGCCTGACCACCATCGAAGAACAGGGCCGCCTGGATGCCGGGGAACACCAGCGGTCCCACCGCCGCCGGAGCAACCAGAAATCCGTGCAGCAGCGGAAAGCGCAGTTCCGCGTTGGCCAGCACCGCCCGCGAGCCATGCAGGCTACGCCATGAGTACCCTCTCAAACTATGTGTCCCCCCCAGAAGGAAGGTCTGCGGATCGGGACCTCCGCTGAATCTTCCCTGCAGGCGCAGGGCCAGCGCTGATCGCTGTCCGACCCGCAGATACTCTCGCAGGTCGCCAAGCAACAGGACATTCTCGACCCCCGGACGATGGAGATTCATCGTCATACCCAGGGTCAAGTGGTAGCGTTTGCCATCGATCGGGCCGGTGGACACCCAGAGCGAGGTGTCGTGGATCCATGAGATGTAGTGCGTCGCCAGGACCCCTGCACGGAAGTAGTTCTCGTAGGGCTCCTCCTTCTCAGCGTAGGCCAGACCCAGGCGCGTCTCCACCCGGGTGAAGCGTGAGAGCGGATATGAGAGCAGCCCCGAGACGCCCGCCCGGCGCTCGAAGAATGGCCGGTCGAGGACATCGTAGTAGTTGCCGGCATGGTGGAACACGCTGAAACCACGATTGACCCGCTTGCTCAGATCGATGTAGGTAACGCCCGCCGAGAAGTTGTCCAGGAAGTTGTGGGTCGAAATGGTGCTGTTGCCCAGATGCATGAAGATGAGCTGGTTGCCCATCAGATCACGCAACAGGATCTGGATCCCCTCCGCAGCCCCCAACCCCGGCTCCACCGCAATCCCCCCCTGCGCCACATCGAGGGCAAACGCGGTGCGGTACTCGCCGGCCTCGCCGGGGATCCGGTCGTCATCGTCATCCCAGTCCCACTCTTCCCGAGGTCCGGGTTCCAGTGAGAACGAGTCCGCCACGGCATCCTGGATCGGGATCCGGGCAATCCGAAACCGTCCCTCGTCGTAGACCGTGGCCAAGGCCTCCCGACCACCGGGGAGCCAGCGAGGGTCGCGGATGGCCTGCAACACACGGGTGTGCCGCCCGCCCCGACCCCACTCATCGACGCTGTAGAGATCCCGCATGCCATCCCGGGTCGAAACAAACAGCAGGCGGTCTCCGTCGGGTGACCAGCCCGGCGAAAGATCCCACCACGGTCCATGGGTCAGCCAGCGGCACTCCTGGGTCTCGAGATCCAGCAGCATCAGATTGCGGGCACCCTCGCGGCCATGATCCCCCCGATCGGTCACGAAAGCGATCTTCCGGCCATCCGGATGGAAGGCCGGTTCGCCGTAGTAGAAGAGATCGTCCGTCAACTGCGTGAGGCCGCCCGTGGCCGTGTCGAGCAGGTAGAGGTCTCGCTGGCCCTTCCGGCTCAGCCCCGAGAAGACGACTCGCCGTCCGTCGCTGGCCCATTGCGGCGAGCTCATCCCGACCAACTCCATGTACTCCCAGCGTCCCACCTGCTCGCGGGCACCAATGTCGAAGGCCACCAGCGCATCCCGCTCACCGCCGTGGCTCGAGAAGATCAAGACGCCGCTGGAAGAAACATCGATACGGCTGCGGTATCCGTGAAATGAAAGCAGCTCGGCGCTGCGCTGTCCCTCGATCAGGATCTCGGCGTCCGCAGCGTCTTCCTTCAGGGATCCCAGATAGATGTTCGTGTATCCGGTGCGCTGAGAGATGAAGACATATTTCTCCTCGAGTCCTTCGATCCCCTCGGGCACCGGTGTCGGCTTGAGCTCACTGCCCTGGCTGGGAATGCGGTGCGCTTCATGCCAAATGGGGCGCGCCGATGCGACTTCCGGGTAGTATCGTTCCCGCAGCCAGTGCGTCCAGCGTGCCGAGAGATCGTCCTGCGAAACACCCAACACCACAGGGAACAGATCCGCGAATCTCCTCGTTCGCCAGGCTTGGGTGTAGAATAGCGGCAACTTGTCGTCACCGTACTCCTGTTCGACGAAGTCCAAGACCGATTGGCCGAGCTTGTACATTGCAAAGGTGCCCTGATAGCGCCAGAACTGGCTCAGACTGGGTAGATTGCCCGAGATCACCATGTCACGGAGAATCATGTCACCATCGGGATCCCACTCGGTGGACCAGTGTTCCGCAAGCCCCTCCGTGAACCACAGGGGAATGGGCGCCGCGCGATACCGATAGCGCTCCCGGCTGGCCCGTTCGCCCATCGAGAGCTGGAAGGCATGCACCAGCTCATGTTGCAGCGTGTGGTAGAAATCCCCCAAGGAACCGTTGAACGGCATGAGCACCCTTCCGCGCAGCAGTTCGGTCAGGCCTGCCACGCCCTCGGGGATCAGCATCGATGTGATGTTGGTTTGCTCGAAGTCATGCTGACTGCTGTACAGGATGATCGGAATCGGATCGTCCACCTCGTGGACGAATGCCTCTCGGTGGTGTGCATAGGAGCGCTCGGCCGCCGCCAACGCCAGGTGCGCCAGCCGCTCTTCTTCGGGGTAGAAGTAGAGCTCGATGTGATCGCTCCTGAGTACCTGCCACTGAAAATCGTGGTAGTTGACCTTGTTCTTCCCGAAAGAGATGTATTGCGCGCTCGCGGTCGAGCCCAGACATCCGCAAAGCAGGGCGGTCAGCATCCCGGCGGCAATCGGACGCCTCATCTCGCCCCCCGCCCGGAACCGGCCGATGGAGAAGGCAGAACGAGCCACACGCGGCCAAGCCGCCGCCATCCCGGGATGCTCCAGGTTGCGCCCTCGATCAACCTCCGCGGAGGTCTGCCATGAAAGGGCCCTCTAGTAGATCCACGTGCCATCGAAATACGACTCCCGAAACCACCTGAATGTACGCATCTCGGCGGGGCTCATGATCTCATCGTTCACGCGGGGGGTGACGGTCCAAATGCGTTGCCGGGTTCCCTGTTCATCCTCTCTGATGACGAACGTCCCAACCAGAGCCACCCGCAGCCGAATGCGAAGTTCCCCCCGCAGTGTCTCATACCGTTCACCTAGGTGCTCATGCGGTTGGGACTTCGTACGCGCAAGAGAGATCGCGAAGGGACTCCACAGCCGTACCGGACGGATCAGCCGCCCATCCATGCGCTCGCGGTCTCCCGCGAAGAACTCCGCCCGGTAGTGAGAGAACTCGTTGGGATTCTCCCCCATGGCCGGACATCTCGTGCGCCGGTCGGCTCCCCGGCCGGGGAAGCGATCACCGTACACCCGGACCCAGCCCCCATCCACAGAGTTCGTCAAACGCAGCTCGACCTCAAGGAATTCTCCGCCCAGCAGCTCCTGGGACAGCGGTACGCGTACCCACCGGCGGAAGTAGTCGAAGCCGATCGTACCCCCCTCACCGCCCTTCCCGGCCTCCGGCTCGAGCCGATGCTCGACGAAGCGCCTCAGCGTATCGGCCAGCCGCCGGTAGCGATCTTGACCCGGGTGCACGGCCGGATCGAACAGAAACGACTCGTACGCCGCCCCAAGGCTGTCCGTGAACGTCTTCAGCAACTGCCCCTGAGCCCAGATCTCCAGGGTGAAGCGCCCTCGCTCGGACTGCAGCATGTCGATCTCCAGCCAGCTGTCTTCGAACAGGTCCGGTCGGACCAGATTCGGATTCCCCAGAGGCAGGCGCTGGATGACCGAGTCGCCCGGAGACCGCAACGTCACGGCATACTCGTCCCAATCCTGTTCACTCCAGTAGACACCGGTGAGTCCGGCTGCGAAGAGCGCGGGGGCGATCGACAGCCAGAGCGCCGATCGACGGTGCGGACGATACCTCTCACCGATCCGGCTACAGGCTGCCAGAAACGGACCCAGCGCACAGAGGCCCAATCCGATCATCCCGGCCCCGGCCCGGTAGATCCACATGGCGGTTGCCGCGTCCCGGCCAGGCAAACCTTCCACCAGCAGACTCCCGCCGACGACACCCGCAACAGTTGCGACCAGCCACCTCCCGCCCATGCCGCGCCAGACATCACCCCATCGGATTCGGGCTCGCCGGAGAGGGCCCCACCAGATGCCAGTACTCCGGCGAGGGCCCCGCCGGAAATCGCCCCTCTGGGACGAGCCTGCCGGGGACGAGCCTGCCGGGGACCATCTGAGAATCTGTGCGGAATGGAGGGCAAGGCCGCGCAGGCCCACGGCCGCCATGATGCCCCAGAGGGGCAACACCGGGATGTTGTACCGTGCCACGAGATGACTGAGCGCGTGCAGGACGGCCACTCCCAGCGCCACCCATCCCGGCAGTGAGAAGACAATCGACCGGCGCACAAGCAGGGCGAAGCCCAGCAAGCCGAGCCCATAGACAGCCAGATGCACCTGGTGTGGAATCACGTAGTCACCCAGCACGGTCGGCAGCCGATCCTTGCGGGCCGGATAGGTCCAGAAGAGGTGGAACTTCTTCGCTGCCAGACTGGCCGTGCCGATCGGGTCGGCGCGCACGCCGATCCAAAAGGCCCTCGTGTAGAGCCCCCGCTGGCGTTCATCCAGCGTCATGTCATCGCCGCCGGCCGCCTTCAGTTGCTCGCCGGCTTCTTCGAGAATCGGGGTGATGGGATCTCCCATGGCAGTGGTTTCCCAGCCCTGGTCAGATACCTGATTGCCCCGATAGAGCCAGAGCTGGCTCTCTCCACTCTGTGAAACCCCTTCGAGCGGCACGCGCGCGAGCAGAAGCCCGCCATACCACATTAGCAGCGGGACCAGGAAGGCACCCCACATCGGAACCAGCAGTCGCCGCCGGCGAAGATCGCGCGGGCCCGGCACGGGACCGGGCGACGCCGGCCGGTCATCCGCGTGACCGGCGGGAGAGAGTCGTTCGCAGGCATGGGCGCAACTCGCTGCGCGGCGGCGGTTCGCTGCCGGGGGGAATCCACCACCCAGAAGAAAGAGGCTTTCCCCGACGACGAAGAGCAGGACCAGCGGCCGAAAGGTCGTCTTCGCGAAGTAGAGAAACGCCACCGCCAGGCCCAGAAGCATGGCTCGCCGCACGCAGGGCCGGCGATGCCAGTGGAGCAGCACATACGCGAACGTCAGTGTTGCCAACACGCCGAAGGTCTCGGTAAGAATGCCGGTGGCGTAGTAGAGCAAGGGCGTGTAGAGGAGGTAGCTGACCACTGGAAGCCAGCACCAGAGCGGTCCGAGCAGCCGGCGCCCGATCAGGTAGATCACTCCGGCCGAGAGGGCATAGAACAGCAGCGAGAACGCGCGCCCGACGCCCTCGTTGTTGGGCAGCAACGCGTAGCCGATCCCCAGAGGAATGATGTAGGCGGGGGCGTGCTGGAACTCCCAATGGTCGATGCCCAGCCGATCCCGCTCTTCCTGGGACAGACGGCCGCTCAACAAGGGACCCCACATGCCAGGGTGCTGGCAAAGATGCTCGATCCCTTCGGCCAGTGCATGGTACTTGGCACTGTCCCCGGCCAAGGGGGGGAGGGCATGGCCGGGCATGGCGAGTTGGGCGAAGGCGATGGCCAGAAAGACCAGGAAAATCCCGGCGAAGACCGTCGCCGAGGACACACGGGTTGCGTGGCGGCGCGCTGTCTCGAGCAGCCCTCGGGGAGAAACCCCCGGACGGGTAGCTGGGATCACGCTGACATTCCTCCTCGCCACATATGGACCAAGAGGACCGGAGCCGGCCGTAAGCCGAGTTCTGTCCGAACCTTATGGTTCGTGGTGATCATTTATCTGGGCCGGACGTTGCCGTCCGGCTCAAGCGACCAACCCGGAAGTCAAACGAGACGGGCCGCCTCATCCTTCCCTACTTGGTCTTGCTCCAGGTGGGGTTTACCGAGCCACCGGCGTCACCGCCAGTGCTGGTGAGCTCTTACCTCACCGTTTCACCCTTACCCCGGTCAGCGATGGATCCTGGCGGACTCATCTCCCGGGGCGGTTTATTTTCTGTGGCACTTTCCTTGGGATCACTCCCACTGGGTGTTACCCAGCACCCTGCCCTGCGGAGCTCGGACTTTCCTCAAGCGGCACGGTAGCACCCGCCCGCCCGCGATCACCTCACCGACTCCAGTCCTCTACACAAACAGCTCATCCGGCCGCCAGGTTGCGCCCGGAACACCAACACCCGGCCTCAGAGCACCCGTCCGAATCGCCGCCGGTGGCGTGCCTGCCCGCAACCGGGCCCCGCAGCACCCGCGACCGGCTTGCGTGGCGCCCGCCAAGAAGTCCCCGTGGCAGACCCCGGGGAAGGATCCCGCTGTGGGGGGCCCCCAGTACGGATGCACCCGGCAAGCAGAGACCGCCCTGGTTGTGCTACCCGTTGGGCTTGGCGCTCACAAGGAAACGGCCGCACCCCTCGCAGAACAGGATCTTGCCTCCCTGGCGGACCTGATTCGCCACCTGGGGAGGCAGCCCGTAGTGACATCCCGTGCAACTCCCCCCTTCGACCGTGACAATCGCCACCTCGTCACGGGACTCGCGTAGGCGCTCATACTTACCCAGGACGTTCGCCGGCAGTTGCTCCAATAGCTTGTCACGATCTCGCGCGAGCGTGGCGATCTCCCTGACCGCTCGTTCGGATATCTCTGCCGCCGCCGTGCGCACCGCATCCGCCGACGCAGCCAGGCCGGTCAAATCCTGTTCCAGCTTCGCGATCCGGGCCTGCAGCAGCTCCTCCTGCTCCATCTGTTCAAGAATCTGATCTTCCCACTCACCCGCCGTCCGTTCGGCCGCGGCGATCTCTTTCAGCAGTGCCTGATACTCAACGTTGTTCTTCACCACATTGAGCTGCTTTTCGAAGTGCCTCTTGCGGTCACGACAGGCACTGACCTCCCGCTCCGCATCCCTGCGCCGCGCCGCCGACTCCTTCAGCGCACGCTGCTCGACGGCCAGTGCCGAGCGGGCCACGTTCTCCTCGGACAGCTGCCGTTCAAGGTCCACCTCACGCGCGCGCACTTGCGTCCGATGTTCCAGAATGCCCTCATCCAGGATCCGCAGCTTCTGGAGAATGAGGATCACGTCGCTCACCGGCAACCTCCCTGCTGACTGGCGCCTTCCGCGACGGCCGGCCGCTCCTGCGAGAACCGGCCCTACCCCGCACCGCCTGGTAACCTACCACCCGCGCCTCACTACGCGCTTCTGGCCGCCCGGCGTCCGGCCCCCCTCTCGCCCCCGTGGGGAAACCCATTGGCGGCAGGCAGAGCGGCGAAAAAGCGAAAAGAGCGCGCCCTCAAAGCGCGCCCCCTTCGAACGTCATGGATGCGGCGTGAGGGCCTGCCATCCATACTTGGGCGGTACAGGACTTGAACCTGTGACCCCCGGCTTGTGATGCCGATGCTCTACCAACTGAGCTAACCGCCCTTGTGCCGGCACCCGTCGTGGTGCTTGGGCCCACTTGGATTCGAACCAAGGACCAGCCGGTTATGAGCCGGCGGCTCTAACCACTGAGCTATGGGCCCTGAGTCTCGAACAGCGGGCGAAGGCACTCTACCAAAGCCCCCGCTCACAGGTCAATCCTCGGCTCAGGCCCCGCACGGAATTCCGGCCCCACCCAAGCAACGTGGCTCCTCGCCCGCCCGGCTACACCATCTCCAGGAAATTGTGGAGACGGCGGCGGCGCGTGGGATGCCGCAGCTTGCGCAGAGCCTTGGCCTCAATCTGCCGGATGCGCTCGCGGGTCACGTTGAAAAAGGCACCGACCTCTTCAAGCGTTCTCGGGCATCCATCCTCGGTCAGGCCGAAGCGCAAGCGGATCACCCGCGCCTCCCGCTTGGTGAGGGTGTCGAGCACCTTGTTGACCTCGTCACGCAACATGGCGAAGGTCGCCGAATGCGCCGGGGATATGGCCGAGGTGTCTTCGATGAAATCGGCCAGGTTGGAGTCATCGTCTTCACCGATCGGGCGATCGAGACTGATCGGCTCTTGCGCCGCCTTCAGGACACTCTTGACCTTCTCGGCCGGCAGGTCCAGTTTCGAACCGATTTCCTCGGGCGAGGGCTCACGGCCCAGATCCTGGACCAGCTTGCGCGAGGTACGCACGACCTTGTTGATCGCCTCGATCATGTGCACCGGCACGCGGATCGTGCGGGCCTGATCAGCAATGGCCCGCGTGATCGCCTGACGGATCCACCAGGTGGCATAGGTCGAGAACTTGTAGCCCTTGCGATAGTCGAACTTGTCGACGGCCCGCATCAAACCGCTGTTGCCCTCCTGGATCAGGTCCAGGAACTCGAGTCCCCGATTGGTATAGCGCTTGGCAATCGAGATCACGAGGCGAACATTGGCCTCGATCATCTCCTTCTTGGCCTGCTCGCGCTCCTCGAGCGACTCGCGGATCAAACGCACGTGATCGTGAACCACCTCGGCCTTCAGACCGGCCTCCGCTTCGATCCGGCGAACCTTCCGGCGGCCGTTGCGATAGGCCTTGTTGAGTTCCGCCTCCTCGGCCACCAGCGCCTGCAAAGCCTCCTCGTCGAGCTTCTTCCGGCGACTCTTGCCGGCGGTCTTCTTGGCGCGCGCGCGTCGCGCGCCGCTTCCCTCCAGTTCGCCGATCCTGAGCTGAACCTCGTGAAGACGCTCTTCGATCTCGCGCGTCTCGCGTTCGGCCTCGATGAGCCGTGCTTCCTCGCGGCGCAGCCGGGCATGGATGCGTTCGATCAGTTTCGGGCTGGCCCCGAGTTTCTTGATCTCCTCACCCAGCTTCTTGTGTGCCTTGTCCCGTTGCGACTCGACCTGCGCACGTTTGCGCTCGGACAGCCGACGGGCGAGTTGCTGCTCATACTTCAGATACTCGCCGTGCCGCCGGACGATGCGGCTGACGCACTGCACCGCGCGGCGACGCTCCGTCTTGCTGGAGAAGTCGGCCGTCCAATTGCCCATGTCGATCTGGACCAGATCCTCCAGTTTGGCGCGGTTCTCCTTGAGCTTCTCTGCGGTCAGCTGCAAATCGCGAATGGCCCAGGGCAACAGGAACATCGTCCCCTGAATCTTCTCCTCGGCCGCCTCGATGCGTTTGGCAATGGCCACTTCCCCTTCACGGTTCAGCAGCGGCACCTTGCCCATCTCGCGCAGATACATGCGCACCGGGTCGTCGTAGCGCACCGCGGGGGTCAGTGTGGGCCGGGTCGGAGTGCGCTCCTCCTCGGCCTGACGAACTTGCTTGACTCGCCGCCGGGCCTCTTCCTCTGACTCGAAAATGTCCAGTCCCAGCTCGCGCATCATGACATAGGCATCGTCCATCGCCGACACTTGGGAAGCGATGTCACCTTCTGTCTCGGTCTGCTCAAGGATCTGGTCTTCGGTCAGATACCCCTGACGGAGAGCTACTGCCCGCAGTTCGCTGACGGGCTTGGCACTTTTTGTCTTCGCCATGCGTAGGAGTCCTCCAGACAAGAACTTCCGATAGTAGGTCCATTTCTTGCGTCAGTCCAGCGCTTTCTGGGAACGATCCTCGCGTCCCGCTCCCCGCAAGTCGGATAGCTGCCTGGCCAGTTCCAACTTGCGCTGCAAGAGGTGTTCCAGGTTGCCGTCCGCGTCGCGCTTCTGCTCCAGACTTCGAATCTCGTATCCGATCACCTCGAGTTCGGCCTCCAGGGCCTGCTCGCGGAGATAGCGCACCAGATCTTCGCGGAACTGCTCGCTGATTTCCGCGGGGGAGTCTTCCATAAGAAACCGCACCTCGATATGCTCGTGCGACCCGATCTCCCTAGCGATGCGTCGCAGGACCTCCGGCGGCGCCGGCGGTTGGTCCGCTCGCGAGCGGTCATCCAGCCAGGCCAGCACACTGCGCACTCCCTCGCGGACACTCGCCACCCCACGCGCAGCTTCCCGTACCCGCCCGACAGCCTCAGGTTGCGAGATCGCCAAGCGCAGAATCGCCTGCTCCAAAGGCGATAGCTGCAAACCGGGGCTCGGCCCATCCTCGTCCCCGGCAGGAGTTTCCGCCAGGGGGGGGCCAGAACGGGAATCCCCCGCTTCGCTCGATGGTGCGCCCGATCCGCGAGCCGGCCTCCTCCGACCGGTTGGCTCCGCCACGAGACGGTCGACCTCCAGCCTCAGCACGCGGGCGGCGACCCGTCCCTTCTCGGCCGCCTCATCCACCATCATCTCCCGGGCCACGACATTCCCCACCTTGGCCAACAACTCCGCCAGCCGCTGGATCCCGGGAGGACCGTCAATTCCTTGCCTTCTAAGAAACTCCACGGCAAAGGCCACCGGGGAGAGCGGTTCGGACAGAAGCGCCCGCAGTCGCTCGGCACCGCCCTCGCGAATCATGTCATCCGGGTCGAGACCCTCGGGCAGGGTCACAATCCCCAGCTCGGCTTGGATGGGAAGGGTCTCCTCCATCGCCCGCCAGGCCGCCTTCTGACCGGCGGGGTCGCCGTCGAAGAGGAAGTGGATTCTCGGTGCATAGCGCAAGGAGAGCCGGGCGTGATCGATCGTCCATGCCGTTCCGCAGGGCGCCACCACGCCATGCAATCCCGCCGCGGCCATGGCCAGCGCGTCGAAGTACCCCTCTACCACGACGGCAGCCCCCGCGTCTCTCATCGCGGAACGTGCCTGTGGCAGGCCATACAGCACCCGCCCCTTCTTGTAGATCGCCGTCTCCGGGGAATTCAAGTACTTCGGGGTGGCATCCGGCCGCATCGCACGGGCACCGAATCCAATGGGATCACCCGCGACCGACAGGATCGGGATGACGATCCGATCCCGAAATCGATCGTAGAGGCGACCTCCCTCGCCCTGCCCGATCAGACCGGCGGCCACCAGTATCTCGACCGGATGCTTCTTGTTGAGGTATGTAAGCAGTGCCCGGCCGTCGCCGGGGGCATAGCCGACGTAGTACCCCCGCAGAACGCCTTCAGGAATGGCGCGCTGGTCGAGATAGTGCCGGGCGGCCTCCCCGGCCTGCGCCTTGAGCGCCGCCCGATAGAAGCGCACCGCGTCCCGATGAGCCTCGATCAGCCGTCCACGGTCCGGGCCCCTGGGACCCGTGCTGCGCGGCAGCTCCAGGCCGGCGCGGCGGGCCAGCTTCTCGAGCGCCTCCGGAAAGGACAAGCCCTCGTGCTTCATCACGAAGCTGAAGACATCGCCGCCTTCCTGGCACCCGAAGCAGTAGAAGAGCTGCCGATCGGGGGCGACGAAGAAGGAAGGTGTCTTCTCCTTGTGAAACGGACAGCACGCCTTCAAGCGTGCCCCGGCGGGCCGCAGATCAAGATAGGCGCCCACGACCTCGACGATGTCCGAGGCTGCGCGAACCTTCTCGACGATGTCCTCGCCCTGATTCCGTTCCACTAGGAGCACCCTTCTGCTCTCATCCGCCACCTTCGTGACCCGCGCGGTCCCCGGGGGCCGGTTCCCTACCTCTGCCGCCCCCCGTAGCGGCCCGAGCGGCCCCAACGCTAGGGCCTGGACATGAAGGGCGGGAAGGCATTGCGCCCCCCCTGGCCGGCGCTTTTCTCGAGAAATGCGATCGTGACGCCCCACCCGCCTTCGCCCGGTTCCCCTTCGCGATGCGACTGCACAGCCGCCTGACGCTCGAGCACGTCCACGACACGCCGGCGGAGCGCACCGGTTCCCTTTCCGTGGATGATGCGCACCCGCGTCACCCCCGCCATCACCACCCGGTCGAGAAACCGCTCGAGCCGTTCCTGGGCAGCCTCCTGATCCAGCCCACGCAGGTCGAGTTCTCCCCGCAATGCCTGGCTCATCATCTCGTTGCTCTCCTCGGGCAGGCGGACGCCGGAGATCTCGCCCGCGGAGGCCCGCTGTGGCGCATCGGTGTGGGGGATCTCGAGATCCGCCACCTGCACCTGCACACGGAGGCTATTGTGATTCACCCACACCCGGCCGGCCTCGGAAGAGCTCGACTCAATCACGACATCCACCCCAAGAGAGCGCGCGAAGGCGCGGGCACCGGGCACGATTTCCTCCAGGAGCAACCCTCGGCCCGCCACACCCCCCTCGTCCTGCGGGCGGCCCATAGCCCCCGTCGGCCCGGATGGCCCGGATGGCCCGGATGGCCCCATCGCCCGCATCGCCCGCAGGGGCGGCCGCTCCCGCCCCTTGCGCATCTCGGCGGCCTCGCGCTCCTGCGCGTGCACCCAGCGGCGAAGGTCTCCCAGGGACTCGCCATCATCGTCGTCCGTTTCGCCGCGGAGTGACCGCGGCCGGCGCGCCTCCTGTCCGGCGGGCCGCTTTTCGCGGGCCTCAAGACGCGCGAGCTTCTCCTTCGCATCGCGCAGCATGCGTCGCAATTCGCCGAACGCCTGGTCCTCGGCCAGGGCCTTCTCGAGTTTGAGCGCATCCGTCTTGGCCTGCAGTTCGCCGGTCAGACGCTCGCATCGCCGGCGGGCGGCAACCAGTCGCTCGCGATCACGCGCAGCCTCTTCCCGCTGCTGCTCCAACGCGGTCCGCTCCTTCTGGATCTGCGCCAGGAGCGTCTCGGTCTGCAGCCGGTCGGGATCCATCAGGGCCCCGGCTGCAGCGAGCACCCCGGGGGGCCACCCTTCACGGCGTGCCAATTCGAACGCGTGCGACCGCCCCGGAAGCCCGACATACATGGTATAGGTCGGTGCCAGAGTTTCCGGGTCATGTTCCATCGCCGCATTGGCAAAACCGGCGGCCTCGGAAGCAAACGTCTTGAAGGCTCCAAGGTGAGTTGTCGTGACACACAGCGCCCGGCGCCGGCCGACTTCCTGCAGAAGCGCAATCCCCAGCGCCGCACCTTCGTCCGGATCGGTGCCGGCGCCAAGCTCGTCGATGAGAACCAGGCTCCGGCCGGTCGCCTCGTTCAGGATCGCTTTCATGTTCCTCAGGTGGCCAGCGTAGGTGCTCAGGTCGCAATCCAGTGACTGCTCATCGCCGATGTCGACGAAGATACCGTCGACCCAGGGGATCGTGGTGCCGTCGGCGGCCGGCACGAACAACCCGGCCATCGCCATCAACACCAGCAGCCCCGCGGTCTTCAATACGACGGTCTTGCCGCCCATGTTCGGCCCGCTCACGACCAGAGCGTGGCAGGCTTCGGTCAGGTCGAGTTGGAGGGCAACCACGTCGCGCCCCGTGGCCAGCTGCAACAGCGGATGACGCGCCTTCACCAGGCGGAGAGTGCGTGCCGAGGAGTCGAACTGAGGCATGCTGGCCTCGAGCTGTTCACAGAGCCGCGACCGGGCGTTCAACTCATCAAACGCGGCCAGCACCTCCTGATTTTCAAGGAGTTCACCCGCATGATCACGCACCCAGGCAGAGAGTTGGCGGAGGATATGGTGCACCTCGCGGCGCTCGTCGGCTTCCATCTCGGCCAGGCTGTTATTCAGCTCCACGATCTCGAGCGGCTCGACATAGACGGTCTTCCCGGTTGCGGAACGATCATGGACAATCCCCCCCGCCAGGCGCCTCTGATCAGCGGCGGCAACACTGAGCACATAGCGACCGGAGCGCAGCGTGACGAACGAGTCCTCTCCGCTCTCTCGGAAGCTGCGGCTCATCCCGCTCAGCCGTTGGCTGACCTGCTGCTGGCGCCGCCGCAGACGCATGCGAATGCTGCGCAGCTCAGGACTGGCGTCATCGCGCAGCTCTCCTGAGGCTTCGAACGTGCGTTCGATACGGTCGGCGAAGTGCGTGTCGAGAATGAGACGAGACGCTAGCTCGGCCAGCCCGGGGTAGGCCTCACGGCGGCTATCTGGACCAAACACCCCCCGGACGCGCTTCCCCAGCTGGAGAGTACGGGCCACATCCTGCAGTGACTCGGGATCGAGAACACTGCCCGCGACCTGCGCCCGCGCGACCAACGGATCCAGATCGGGCACGGGGATCTCCGGCCAGCTCGGCTCCTGCAAGCGGAGCGTCAACTGCTGGTGCAGGAGCGCAAGCGCGGCGCGCGCCTCATCGATGGACTCGCAAGGTCGGATGGCACGCAGCCGGCGCTTGCCCGGCAGGGAGGCGGCGCGGTCAACCAGAAGGTCGGCGATGCGCTGAAACTCCAGGGAGTCCAAAGCGTGTTGGTTCACCCGCTCCTCCACCGGGCAGGTTAAACGTCACCTGAGCCCGGATCTGATCCAAACGGATCCGGATGACAACAACGGATGAATTGCAGAATCCTGCGGGTTGGGCGCGCAGGTGCTACCGGCCCCGGGACTTGGCTATGGCTTTCCGGCGCGCCGCATTGTCCTTGCGCTTGCGTCGTTCGCTCGGCTTCTCAAAATGCTGGTGTTTGCGGAGATCGGATAGGATTCCCGCCTTCTCGCACTTCTTCTTGAACCTGCGAAGTGCGCTCTCGAACGTCTCGCCGTCTTTGACCCGTACTCCGGGCATGAGGAGATCGCCCCCTTCCAACGTGATATGGCCAATCGTGCAGACCAAGCACCATGCTCAAAAATATACAATGCCGAGGGAGTGTATCGGCCGCAATGGGCCGAAGTCAATCAGAAATGTCGCGACATGCGCGGGATCTGGAGTCTGAAGATCCTCGCCGGACCGGGGACGGAAGCTCATGAATCCGGCATGGACGAGTGACCCGCTGTCATCGGCCCACCACCACGCGCATACTGCCCAGTCTCGATCCGCTCCCGTCCTCCAGTCCCCGAGGTGGTCGTTGGTTGCGAGAGAGAGCAAACAACCACCCTCTCCCTTGCACGGGCCGTGCCAGGGATCAACTGCTCCGACACTCTCAACGCACCCCGCCAATGACACAGTCAACTCTTTCTCTTTCTGTACATTACACGCTTGGCACTACGAATGGTTGAAGACCCTCTCGGGCCCGGGACCTCAGAAATCCGCCAGCGCACCCTGGCTCCGCGTCGGAAATCTGAGAGATCCACGATCCCGTCAGAGATCCACGATCCCATCGTGACATTGCGCACCCTGTAAGCCTCGCGTAGAGTACGAGCTCTCCCGAAGGTGCGCCTGCGGAACTCGAAGCAGCGCCCCGGGGATTCTTGGTGTCTGTTTCAGCCAGCGGGCCATCCCGCTCAGGGTCGGTTGTCAGGGAATGAGGCTGCCAGGATGCTCGATCAACGCCATCGGTTTCCCCCCAGGCGCACGAACCTTCCAGGCTCGGGCCGCCTCACCGCGCCGCAAGGCTCGGGCGGCCCGGATCCATCGGGCACGACCCTCGGCAGCGTGTTCCCGTTGCTGTCTTCCGCAGTGAATCTCACGCTGGTTCTCGCGCTGGTTCTCGCGCTGGCGGTCCCCTTCGCCGCCGAAGCCTCTCCCCCGGCACTCAGTCTGGCTGTGGAGGCTGTGAGCTTTCCAGACGCGCGGCTTGATGATCTCTATGGAGTCCGCCCCGCTCTGAATGTGGGACTGGATCTCGTGACCAAACGCCGGATGCTGGTGGGGCTGCATGCGTCCTACAGCTTCGGAGACACCGAACCCTCCGCTCCCGATATCATCACGTCCGCCCGCCTCAGGATGAGGTTCATTCCGATTCGTCTCTACGCTCGAGCGATCCATCGCCTGAACCCGTCGCTCCAGCTCTTCGGGGGGCCTCAGATTGGCTATGCTTGGTTCGAGGAGACGTGGAAAGCCTATGTCGGAAGCGCCGATGAGCTCGGCTACCACAAGGCATCCGGTTCCTGGTTGAGCGTCGGCGCCCAGCTGGGCGCTCGAATGCGAATCACCGCCAAGGGCGGACCGTTTCTGGCGGTCGAGTACATGGTGAGTTCATCCGATAGGGAAGCGATCCCTGGCCATGACAGCCAGAACAGCTCCATGGATGCGGGTTGGTACTCGGTCAGGCTCGGTTGGACGTTCGGGGGGACTGACAGATGACATCACCGCCCGCGACCTTTGGGTTCCTTCTGCTGTGGATCGCGATCTCTTCGCTTCCACAGGTCGCGCAGGCCGCCGATCCGCCAGCGGCCGGAGGACCCCTGTCCCCCTGGCTGCAAGAGCTGTACGCGGTCCATACCGCCGCGGGGACCGGCGCCGCCACGGCGGGTGTCTCGGTGGTGGCCTCCTTCCTGGCGTCATCAAGTCCGCTCTTCCACGTCGATGAGGCTCTTCTGGCCGAGGGGCGTGTTCGCGTCCAGCTGGACGCGGGCCCGGGCGCGGACTCGGCCGAACCGCTGCGGACCGAGTGCCAGCAGCGCCTGGAGTGGCTGGACTGGGAGGGCAGCTGCGGGCGCCTGGCCCAGATCACCTTGCCGATCGCCGCCCTGCCGGAACTGGCCCGGATTCCCGGTCTCTACTGCGCGATGCGACCCCCCACCGGCCTGCCCATGGCGATCGTCAGCGAAGGGGTGGCGGAGATGGGCGCACCCCCCTTGCACGACCAGGAAGCGGATGGCCGCGGATACAAGATCGGTATCCTGGATGTCGGTTTCGCGGGCGCGAAGCAGCTGATCGCTCGCGGCGAGGAGCTTCCCGCCGATACCCGGTGGCGCGCCTTCGCCGGGAGCCCCAGCGGCAATGGGGACTTCAACAACAACACCTCACACGGAACCGCCTGCGCCGAGATCGTTCACGACGTGGCCCCGGGAGCCAAGCTCTATCTGGCCAACGCCTCTACGGTCACCGAGCTGCGGGCCGCCATCCGCTGGTTGCGAGACGAGGGCGTTTCGATCATCTCTCACTCGGTCGGCTGGTTCTGGGGGCCGGGGGATGGCACCGGCGAAATCGTCGAAGAGGTGCAGGCGGCCATCGACGACGGCCTGTTGTGGGTCAATGCCGTCGGCAACCAGGCCCTGGCCTACTACGGCGGTGCCTTTACCGATCTGGACGGCGATGGCCGTCACGAATTCGATCCGACCGGGGACGAGTCGATTACCGATACGCCCGTCGCGGCGGGTACCGAGTACGTCTACGTCCTCACCTGGGATCGCTGGCCCTATACGCACGGCCTGGGCTTCGAGATGGACCTGTACGAAGATGGGCAGCTGATGACCACCAGCGAGCAGGCCACCACTCCGGCGGGCTACGCCTACCGAGAGATCTTCTATACGAGTCAGACGCCGGGCAGCCGCGTGGATCTGGTCATTCGACGCAAGAGCGGCAGCGACAGCCCGCGGCTCCGGCTTTTCCGCCTCGACAACCATCACCTCGGGGAGCATGGGGGCGCCGCGGGCAGCTACGTGATCCCCGCCGATGCCGCCGAGGTCCTGTCCGTCGGCGCTTACTATCTGGACTCGAATCGACCCGTGCTCGAGCCCTTCAGCTCCCACGGCCCAACCTTCGGACAGCTCAGCAAACCAGAGATCTGCGCGCTCGATCGCGTGACGACCTTCACCTCGGCGCCGTTCCAGGGCACCTCGGCCGCGTGCCCACATGTCGCCGGCGCCGCGGCGGTGCTCTTCAGCGCCGCTCCCCGAGGCGGTTTCTTCGACTTCCGCTGGTCGCGCGAGGACCTCTGGTCGCTGTTCGCCGCGAGCGCCGAACCCGCCGAGTTCGGCAATGACGATGCGACCGGCTGGGGCCTGCTTCGGCTCCCGGCCGGCGCAACCGCGGGCGGATCCGGCGCGAACGGCATCGCTCCCGCGCTGTCGGCCAGCTCTCCGGCCGGCGACACGGTTCGGTTGCAGCTGCGCAGGGCCGTCGCCGGCCCCGCGCTTCTCGAGGTGTTCGATGCGACTGGCAGGCGGGTGCAACACATGGCCGTCGGCTGGGCCGCGCGAGACGGTCAGACATGGGAATGGCGGACCCGCGCGGAGTCGGGTGCCCTCTTGCCAGCCGGCATGTACCTGCTACGCCTGTCCGGCCCGGGCTGGGAAACCTGCGGGCGAACCATCCTGGTTCGTTGACCGGCGCGCCCAATCACGCTATAGTGCCGGGTTCCTCAAGCGAGGAAGCTCTCTCCCCCTCTGGGGTCGGAGCCGGCACACACTCAGGCGGAGAATGCGAACCGGTGCTGACCTACTCTGAATTCGCCCGCGAGCTGAAGCAAGCCAAGCGCCTCCTGATAGGAACCCACCAAGCTCCGGATGGCGACGGAGTCGGCTGCCAGCTCGCCCTGTGGAATCTGCTCCGCTCCCCCGAGCGAGAGGTCACGGTCGTGACCGTCGGAGAGATCCCCGAACGCTACCGCTTCCTCCCGGGGGCGCGGGAAGCCCTCGACTGGAACATGCTCGCCGATGAGCGCAAGCCGCAACTGCTCCAAGAACATGACCGGATCCTGATCGTCGATACACACAACCTGTCGATGCTCGGCGAGATGGGGGATGCTCTTGCGGCTGTTGATCGCCCGCTTCTCTTTCTGGATCACCATCCCATCAAGGGAGATCCGCCTGAGTTCATCCTCTGCGACGCCAACGCTTCGTCGGCGGGCGAAGTGTGCTGGCATGTCGTCAAGGCCCTTGCCCTACCCATCACGCCCGCGGTGGCAACCTGCCTCTATCTATCGATCGCGTATGACACCAATTGCTTCAAATACCTGCGCCGTCGGCCCGAGACCCACCGCATCGCCGCCGAGCTCGTCGAGCGGGGCGCTGATTCCGATGAAGTCTATCGCAGCGCATTCGCCTCGCGCAGTCTCTCCCAGGTGGCCCTGACCGGCGCCGTCCTGCGATCCTACCAGCTCGGTGAAGGCGGTCTGGTGGCCTGGGCGGTACTCGACCACGATCTCATCCAGCAGACCAAGGCCAAGCCCGACGAGCTGCGCGATGTGATCACACAGCTCCTCGAGATCGAAGGTGTCGAGATTGCCCTCACGTTCAAGGATCGGGGAAACGGCCAGTACAAGGTCAGCATGCGCTCGAAAGGCCGCTTCCCGGTCAGCCGCATCGCCGCCCGGCTGGCCGGCGGGGGCCATCTCTTCGCCGCCGGCGCCCACGTACCCGGGAGCGCGGAGGCAGTGACCCAGCACGTCCTGGCGCTGGTGCACGATCTGATTCGCGAGACAGGAACTCACCAGCAAAGCTAAGCGGCCTGCCGGCGCCACTCGCAGCGACCTGCCGGCGCCACTCGCAGCGACCTGCCGGTGCCCGTCGCTGCGATCTGCCGGCGCTGTCGCGCGGATCGCCGTCGCCTACCCCTCGCCCTCCCACCCGCGGCGATACCGTCGCAGGAGATCGGTGAGCGCCTCGCTCGGAACCGGAAGGGCCCGCAGGGCAGAGGGCCGTTGCAGCCACCAGAGGTAGTTCGCGGCGGTCCCGATCGCCCGTCGCGGAAGAGGTGTCGACGGCGACGGCATGTCCAGCTCCAGGGAAGAGCGCCCCACCAAGTCCTGCAATTCCAACCGCTCGGCGACCTCGGCAAACTCGGCCTGCGCGCGCCGCCGGGCTTCGGACAGCACCATCTGGATGCGGCTCTTGACATGCACCTCGCTGTCCCCGGAGGTCTCGACGGACACGAACAGGGCGTCGGGATGGTCGGACAGGACCTTGACTTGCACGCCGTCGCTCTGCGTACTCGGCATGCAGCCAAACGGTTTGACCGACACGACCATGTGCGCCCGCCGCTTGCGCACCGCGGCAATCGTCCGAGCCACCTCGAGGTGCGCCTCGCCTCCGTCGATGCGCGGGTTGTAGTACTCCTGGGCGTAGCGAGCGAGCAACTCCATCGAGGCCAATGCTTCGGTTCGGAAGCCCAAGGCGGCCCGATAGGTATTGTGGACCGAATCGAACAGGATCTGCCCCATTCGAAGCCACAGCTCCCGCAACGGCCGCTTGGCGCGCGGATCCTCACTCGCAAGACCGCGGCGGTCACGGCTCCATTGCAGCTGACGCCACAGTAGATACTCCACCCAGGTCCCCACCGGCTCGACCATCACCTCGGCGCCTTCTTCGGTCAGCCATTGGGCCATATGGTAGTTTCCGTCACCTTCGGTGGTCTGGGCCCAGAACTCCCCGGTGATCTTCACGCGCGGCTTGACGCGCAAGTAGTCGATGGGGACCTCATCGAGCGCCCGGCGCACGCGGCGCAGGGCGGGCACCGGACTCTCGCGGTCCCGCAGCGACCAGTAGAGCCAGCGCCGGCCCTGCTCGAGCACGGCGTCGACCGATCCGGGCTCACGCTCATAGGGACGCAGCGCGTGGCCCAGTTCATTGAGCAGGTCCCCCACCACCAGGGCCCGGGCGAGGGCCATGATGAAGTGGCGGTCGAACCGCAACCCGGAGTGTCCCGATCCCTGCGACAGCCCATCCGACTGGTGAATGAGAATCACGCGCAGATTGGGAAAGCCGGCCTGGTCGAGAGCCCGGCGGAATTCGGCCTCGTAGGTGCCGAAGCGGCACGGGCCGCATGCGCCCGCGGTGACATACGCGAAGCGATCCTCGATCTGGGGAACTCCGGCCTGCTTCAACCGGAAGAGGTACTTCAGCAGATTGCCCACCGTGTAGTAGACCGGATTGCACATCCCCTTGCTCGAGTACTCGCGCCCGAGGGCCAGGGCCTCGTTGTCGGGGGACGGCAGGCCCTTGACCCGGAAGCCTTGTCCCTCCCAGGCCCCTTCGATCAGCCGGCCATGGGACTGGGTCAGCCCCTGAAAGAGCAAGGTCACCCGCAGGCGCATATCGCTGTCGAATGGCTCGGGACCGGAAAGCCGGTAATGTTGCTCCGGCGCTGCGTCGGCCCCATCCGGCGGCAGCGCCGAGTCCGCCCCCGAGGACTGTGCGGGCTCGGTCGGATCTTCCGGCCGCAACGCGGGGCCCGCGCTCCCCACCTGGGGCAGATCCGCGGACGTTCCGGATCTCCCGGCAGACAATCCCCGCTCCTGTTCTCCCGGCGGCAACATGCCGTCCCGCCTCGGATGAGGCGCCCAATCTCGTGGTTCCCGGTTCACGACGCTCACTGGATCCCTCTGTGGCTCAGTGCGGCCAACGACTCGTCCGCAGAGCTGACAACCGCGGGCGGCGCCCCGGGCTGCCACTCCCGGGAGAAACGCTGCCGGTACTCGCGCAGCGAGTAGTCAATCGTCTCGACACGAAGGCGGATCGCCCCCGACGGCCGGTTCTCATCGATATCATGGAAGGTGAAATAGGGCGTGCCGGCCGCTTCGAGAATCGCCTCCACGGTAGCGTAGATGGGAGCATCATGGCCACAACGGAAGCTGCTGATATCCAGGGCCACCAGGTTGGCGTGGCGCGCCACGACCTTCGCCGCCCAGACCTTGGCATTGGAATTGGCACTGAAACTGTGCCGCCACACATCGGAGATGTCAAAGGGATTGCGGATCCTGCCACGGGCGATCTCCTCGCCAAACAGACGCATCAGGAAGCGCATGTCACGCGGCAGCGACGCAATCGAGAAGATCGAGTAGCCCCGCTGATTGAGATCTTTGAAGATGCCGTGGTTGAGTCCCGGATCGTCGTGATACGGCCGCCCGAGGGCCACGATTCCGATCTCACCCTCGCGTTCCAGGCGCGCAATCTCTTCGCGCGCCGACCGGCGCAGGCCCTCCTCGAGCGCTCGCTCGGCCGCCGCACCCGCCAGCGCCATGGCCCGCCGGTTTTCCCGGGCCGTCACGCCGAGCAGCGGTCCCCAGAACCTCAGCATCTGACGCTCGAAGAGGGCCGGCTCGCCCATGTGAAAGACGGGGCTGAGAAATCGCACCTTGCGATGGCCGAACACATCCCCTTCGCGCGTGAAGGCCGCCTTGATGACCTCGGGGGCGGCCTGGGAACTGGGACAGACCGTCGATCCCAGCGCCCCGTCAAGCTCCTGGGGCAGGTTCACGAAGATCGGAAAGAACAGCCAGTCCAGCTCGCGGCCGAAAAGCAGGTCGTGCACATGGGCCATGGCCACCTTGGTCGGGTAGCAGTTGTCAACCGCCCCGCGTTTCACGCCGGTGCGGAAGAGCGCTTCGGTGGTCCGCCCCGAAACGAGCAATCGTTCCCGGTCCACACCCAGAGCTTGCAGATAGCCCATGAAGAAGGAGGCGTTCTGCGTAAGATTGAGCGCGCGTGGAAATCCAATGCGCACGTTCTGCCGCACCTGGCGGCTGCGCGCCTGCGGGCGCAGCCACGGCACCCAGGGCGCACGGTCGGCCCAGGTTCGCATGCGCGCACCTGCCGGAACCACTCCGGGAGGGGGCCGGAACGCCACCCGGGCAGCTTGGCTCGCAAAGTCCGGCCGGGATGCGGCCCGCGGTCCAGTTGTCGCCGCGCTTGCGGACCGCTCCAGGGTGCGCCCCCGTTCACAGGAGGCCACCACGAAGGTGCGCACATCGCCTCCCCGGGTGCGGGCCTCCAGCACGGTGCGCAGGCATCGATTCGGGCAAAGATGACAGCGGGTGGCCTCGTCCTGGCGAGTGCGCACCGACATCGAGCGCACCGCGGCGAACCCGAGAAACCGGCTTGCCTCCCCAACACCGCGGCGCAGAATCTCCAGGGCGGCGCCGATGGCTCCGGATTCTCCCGCGTGCGGATGCACCCTGACATGCGCACCCGGGACCCGCTGGTGGATGAAGTCGATCTGGGCCTTGACCGCCGCCTCGTTGCGCTGGGTCCCGCCCTGCAGAATGTAGCGGCGCCCGAGCCGCTCCAGGTTCGGTTCTCCGACCACGTACAGCCATACGTTTCTCGGCAGCACGCGAACCAAACCGGCCAGAATCTCCTTCGGCTGCCAACCGATCTGCTGGAAGTTGACGATGTCGGCCTCCAGGAAGACCGCGCAACCGACATTGAAGCGCGGAGCCCGCTCGGCCTGGAAGGCATGATCCGCGAACTCCTCCAAGGGGATCTCGAATCGCCGGGCGGTACTCTGCAGGAAGAAGCCGTTCCCGGCCGAACACTGGCTGTTGAGCCGGAAGTCTCTCACGCGTCCTTCGCGCAGAATGAGAACCTTGATGTCCTGTCCGCCGATGTCGACGATGACATCGACCTCGGGCTCGATCTGTAACGCACTGCGGGCATGCGCCACGGTTTCGACCAGGGCAAGGTCGGCGCCCAGAAACTCGCCCAGCATGTCCTTGGCGTACCCGGTCACACCCAGCCCGCGGACGCGCAGCGTGACCCCGGCTTCGCGGGCCTGCCCCTCCAGATCCGCCAGGATGGCTCGGGCATCGGCCAAGGGATCGCCGCCCGACAGACGGTACGCCTTGGCGAGCAGCTCACCATCGAGGTCCAGGAGCACGGCCTTCGTGGAGGTCGATCCAGCATCCAGGCCGATGATGACGTCGCGGGTGGCGCCCCCAGGGACCTGATCCCGGCCGCCTGATCCCGGATCCAGGTCCCTGGGGGCAATGGACTGCCGGAGCGCTTCATGACCAAACCCCCGCGGAGATTCCTGGCGGGCCAGACCTCGAATCTCCTCGCGCTGCACCCTCCAGCGATGGATGTCATCGTCCTCATCCGCCGCAGGCTCCCTCGGGGCTGGGCCGTCGTGGCTCCCGGCAGGCTCCCTCGGGGCTGGGCGGTCGTGGCCCCCGGCAGGCTCCCTCGGGGCTGGGCGGTCCGGGCTTGCCGGCCTTGGCTTCGGAGGCCGACCCGCGAGCAGGCCCGGTTCGCCGGCCAGCTCCGCGGGGGAACGCAACGCCTCCTCCAGCGCCTCCAGCACCGCCGAAGCACATCCCACACCCGCCGGCCCCGTGGCATGGGCCGCCTCACAGGCATCATCGACGGCGCCCAGCGCCGCGAAGTAGCAGGCCTGTTCGGGCACGATCACCAGATCATCAAGGATCCCGTCCTCGGGCAGATCCACCTTACGCTCACGCCACAGCACTCCCAGGGCCAGCCTCCAGGCATCCACGAGGCCGGGCAAGAAGGCGTGCGGTCCCCCGAGAAGCAGCACCGGCGGCAACAGCGTCGCCCCGCGTGTCAAGACGCTCAGGTTCTGATGGACGATGGCTTCGAACAGGGAGGCCAGAAGCTCGTCCGGCGGAATCCCCTGCTTCTGCAGGCCATTGATGTCGGATTCTGCGAAGACGCCGCACCGCGCCGCGACCGGATGCGTCCGGATGCTGCCCAGCCGCAACGAACCTACCGTATCCGGCGCCAGTCCCAGCTTGGTCACGATCCGATCGATGACCGCACCGGTGCCTCCGGCACACTTGTCATTCATGCTGAAGAACTTGCGCCGCCCGCCGCGATCCCCTTGCCAGATGATGATCTTCGCATCCTGCCCTCCGAGATCGACGATACTCCCGGCGGCCGGATGGCGACGCTCGGTGGCCAGCGCAACCGCGTTGACCTCCTGTACGAAGCGACACCGCAAGCGCGTGGCCAGCGACCGTCCCCCACTGCCGGTGAAACAGATCGCGCTGCGACGCAACAGGCCGGGTTGCGCATCTCCGATGGCTCGCAGAAGCCGTGCGGTTCCGTCAGCCTGCCGTGTGCCGTGGCGCAGATAGCGACGATCCAGGATCGTCCCCGAGTTGGTATCCACGACCACGGCCTTGACAGCCGTGGATCCGACATCGCACCCGATCCACAGGCCGGTCAGAATGGGTTCCGGGGCGATCATACTGGACGCTTCCCCACATCCCCGCGAGGCACCCCCGGGGAGGTGGCCGCAGGTTCGCTCGCCGAATCGGCGGCGGGCTCTTCACCCGGATGGGTCTCCGGCATGGTGAATTCCCAGGCACACACATGGGTGGCAGCCCGAGGATCGGGCGGGCAGCTGATGCAGCGGGTTTGGATCCGTGGATCGATCGCCTCCGCAAAGCGGGTATACTCCACAACACCGACGCTCTGGCATGGAAAGTCGGCCAGCCCCTTTCGTTCTCGAGCCGTCTGGACGCGGCAGCTCTTCATTCGGAAGATGAGCGTCCGGGGATCAGGCCGCTCGACGGCCTGTTCGTTCAGGTGGCTGTACAAACGGTAGAAGAGCGCCTTCTCCAGAACGTCCAACCCCCCACCCGGCGCCAACCCCAACTGCCGGAGAATGCGCTTGGCCTCGATGGGCGAGAAGTGGTGCCAGGCCTGCCGGTCGCACTCGATGGCCGCAGCCATCCCATGCTCACGTTCCAAGGCCTGGAACCACAAGCCGTCATGGGCAAGCCACAGCTTCGCCGCTTCACGCAAGAAGGCCCGTAGCATGGGAGCGTCCATCTGCTCCCAGACATCCCCCCGGGCCGGTCCCCCATCGCCGCCATCCTGCTGGATCTCCTTCTCCACCACCACCTCCTGCGGTGAACACACTTTGCTCTGGATGCACAAGCCCCCGGGCCGCGGCCGGCAGGATTACGCCTCGTCCTGAATCTCACGGAGTTTCCTGCGCAGCAGCGAACGGCGCATGGGGCTCAGATGATCCACGAACAGCTTGCCGTCCAGATGATCGTTCTCGTGTTGGATCACTCGCGCCATGATATCCTCGAACTCCTGCTCATGCTCGTGGCCATCGATATCATGGTACCTGACCAGAATCCGTTCGGGCCGTTTGACATCCGCGAAGATGCCCGGAACACTCAGACACCCTTCCTCGAAGGTCACCATCCCGTCGCTCTCGAGGATGCGCGGGTTGATCATGGCGAGTCGGCCACCCCCGCGGTCCGCATGGGATGGATCGACCACGAACACGCGCCGCAGTTCATTGATTTGCGGCGCGGCCAGGCCGATTCCCGGGGCCGCATACATGGTCGCAAACAGCTCCTCGATCAAACCCGCCACCGTCCCGTCGATCTGTTCGACCGGCGCCGCCGAGGCCCGCAGGGTCGGGTGTCCGTAGACAATGATCCGGCGCTGCTTCTCGGCGTCGGTCTCTTTTCCAATGGGCTGTCCCATACGCGTCTCCCGGCATGTTCCGTTCACCGTGTTCCAAGACGGCCTTCGATCAGGAGCCTCCACCATCAGGGCAGGCCATGGCTCTGGCCGATCGTGATGCCGCTCCCGATTCGCGGGGCCGCACCCTCCGCATCCGGGGCGCCCATCTACACCGCGCGGTTCAAGTCCGGCGGCTCGCCGCCCAGATAGCGCTCGGCATCGATGGCCGCCATGCACCCGGTCCCGGCGGCGCTCACGCCCTGGCGGTACCGCGCGTCGGCCACATCGCCGGCGGCGAATACACCGGCCACGCTGGTGTGCGTCGTTCCCGGGTTGGTGATCAGGTAGCCTTCCTTGCCCATATCGAGCGTGCCGACAAACGGCACGGTATTGGGCACGTGGCCGATGGCGATGAAGAGTCCTTCGATCGGGAGGGTTCTCTTCTCGTCGGTCATGACGTCACGCAGCACCACGCCGGTGACGCGGCCCTGTTCCACGTCGAGCACTTCCTCGACGACCGAATTCCAGACGAACTCGATCTTCTGGTTCTTCAACGCCGCCTCCTGCATGTACTTCGATGCGCGCAGCTCGTTGCGGCGGTGGATCACCGTGACCTTCGATGCATGGTGCGTCAGGTAGGTCGCCTCCTCCATGGCCGTGTCCCCACCGCCGACGACGGCGATCTCCTTGCCGGAGAAGAAGAAGCCATCACAGGTCGCGCAGGCGCTGACACCGGCACCCTGAAGCTTCTGCTCGGATTCCAACCCCAACCACCGGGCCGACGCTCCCGTGGCCACAATGACTGTCCGGGTGTCGATGACCTCGCCGCCCTCGAGCATGATCTTGTGGGAACCGCCGGAGAAATCGACGCCGCTCACCTGCCCCGGCTTGAAACGGGTATCGAATCGCTCGGCCTGCTTGCGCAGCCGTTCCATCAGCTCAGGACCGGACACTCCCTCAGGAAACCCGGGATAGTTGTCCACCTCCGTGGTGATCATCAACTGCCCCCCGGGCTGAAGCCCATCAATGACCAGTGGGCCGAGCTTGGCACGCGCGGCATAGATGGCCGCGGTCAAGCCGGCCGGTCCTGAGCCCAAGATCACAACCTTCTCTTCCATCGCTTCCCTTTCTCTCTCCAGGCCCTCACAGGCTCATGCCTTCGTTCCTCACCAAGATGAAAGCGGAACCCCGAGGGCCTCCCGATCGGCTCTGATGGAGTCATCCCCCAGGGACAGGCGAATTTGATCCGCGATCTGCTCGGCGGTCAACCCTACCATGCGCAGCAGCTGCGCGCGGGAACCATGTTCGACGAAGGCATCCGGCAGTCCGAACCGCAACAGCCGCCGCTGACGGCCCGCGGCCACCCGCCGACCCCACCCGCGCCCGGCGAACTCAGCGGCCACCGCTGCTCCGAATCCCCCCGCGAGGGTTCCCTCTTCCAGGGTTACCAGCACCCTGGCGCTTTGCAGTTGATCGCACATCCTCATATCCAAAGGCTTGACGAAACGGGCATTGACCACGCCAAGCTCGATGCCGCTGCGCCGCAGGCAATCGGCAACCTCTTCGGCGACCGGCACCATGGTTCCGACCGCCAGAATGGCGCCATCGGGGCCCTCAGAGAGCGGTTCCCAGGATCCCACCGTCACGATCCGCGTCTCGTTCTCGGCCCTCTGCATCTCAGGCACCGGGCCACGCGGGTAGCGAATTGCAAACGGCCCATCGTGATACGCCCAGGCGGTCGCCAGCAGATCACGCAGCTCCCGCCCATCACGCGGGGCGGCAATCACCAAGTTCGGAATCGCCGAAAGATAGGCCAGGTCGAACGCCCCATGATGGGTGGCCCCGTCATCGCCGACCAATCCCGCGCGGTCGAGCGCGAAGATGACCGGCAGCCTTTGCAGGGCCACATCGTGCAGGATCTGATCGAAGGCCCGCTGCAGGAAGGTCGAGTAGACCGCGACGACCGGACGCAGCCCCTGCGTGGCCAGCCCCGCGGCGAAGGTGACGGCATGCCCCTCGGCGATGCCGACATCGTGGAAGCGCTCGGGAAAACGCTCGGAGAACTCGGTGAGCCCGGTGCCATCACACATGGCGGCGGACACGGCGATCAGTTCCGGATGCTTACTCGCCAAGGCCACCAGCGAAGCACCGAAGACCTGCGTATAGGTTACCGGATGCGATGCAACATCCACCTTGCCGCTTTCGCGGCTCACCGGGGCAACCCCGTGATACCTCCTGGGATCGTCCTCGGCATCCGGCAATCCCCGTCCCTTGCGGGTCACGACATGGACCAGAATCGGACCGTGCATCCGCCGGACCTTCTCGAGAACCGAGATCAGCTCCGGCAACTTGTGCCCATCGATGGGTCCCAGATAGCGAAACCCCAGGTTCTCGAAGAGCAGCCCCGGCGTCAGCAATCCCTTCAGGCTCTCCTCGACCTTCCGGACTGCCTGCCGCACGGTACCCGTCACACGCGGCAGCTTCTCGGTCAGCTCCCAAACATCCTTCTTGGCTCTCTCGAAGAGCGGATGGGTGATGATCTCGGTCAGGTGCCGTGAAAGCGCCCCCACGGTCGGAGAGATCGACATGTTGTTGTCATTGAGAATGACGATCAAGTCCCGGCCGGAAACGCCTGCATTGTCGAGACCTTCAAAGGCGAGCCCTCCCGACAGCCCGCCATCGCCAATGACCGCCGCAACCCGGTATTCCTCGCCGAGCAGATCCCGGGCCGTGGCGATCCCCAGCGCGGAAGAAATCGACGTGCTGGCGTGGCCGGCCCCGAAGGCATCATGGGGGCTCTCCTGGCGCCGGCAGAACCCGCTCAATCCACCCACCTGCCGGAGGGTGCCGAATCGTTCCCGACGCCCTGTCAGGATCTTATGGGCATAGCATTGATGGCCGACATCCCAGACGATCTTGTCGCGGGGGGAGTCGAAGACCCGGTGCAGGGCCAGGGTCAGCTCGACGACGCCCAGGCTTGGGGCAAGGTGGCCGCCGTTGGTGTGGACCGTCGCGATGATCAGCTCGCGGATCTCCTCGGATAGATCCTCCAACTCACTCATGGAGAGACGCTTCAGATCCTTGGGACCATGGATCTGGGACAGGACCCGATGTGGGCGATCTGTCACGGAACCTCCTCTTTCCGATCGTCGCGGAATCCCTTGTCGCACGCGGCATCTGCCCGAGGGCACCGCGGAGCCACCGAATTCGAAGAACCTATCACAATGTACACTAAATGCAACTTATATGCCTTTGGAGGCATGAGAGCGGTGCCGCCGCTACAGGGACACGTCTATAAGTCCCTTACCGTATTCCCGGTTCCGTTGTGGTGTCAAGGATCGCTCATGTCCCGGGCAGAAGCGGGTGGCGCGGCTTGGACCGCTGACAGCGAGTGATCTGCTCCCGATTCGCACGAAAGCCCTGGCAACCACCCGGGCGCAGGCATCTCGGCGCCGCAACCGCCTCGGCAAAGTCGATCGCCGAGCGAGGTCTGGCCCGGCGAACGAGGTCTAGACCACCGAGCGAGGTCTGGTCCATCGAGCGACGCCACTGCGAAGGTGTCGCGGAAGACATCGCCATCGCGGTCGCATCGACGGGTCCAATCCGGTAGGCCGGCAGCTGAACCAACACCGGTGGGGATCTTTCCGCCTGGCCAAGGGTGACATCCACCGTGCGGCCCCCGCCGGGAAGGCCCGCCCCGGGAGGGTTCCCCCGGAATGGTTCCCCCGGGAGGGTTCCCCCGGGAGGGTTCCACCGGGAGGGTTCCATCGGGGTGGTTCCCCCGGGATGGTTCCACCGGGAGGGTTCCCCGGGACCGGCCGCGCGGACAGGGACCCGCTTGAGTGGACGCCGGGTCCGGAGTAGGCTGGCTTCACCAATTCCCGTCAATAGGGCAAAGGTCTATCTGGCAAGGAGGCGATGCATGCGGCGATTCGGAGTGCTTCTATCAGGCTGTGGGGTACATGACGGCAGTGAGATCCACGAAGCCACCATGACACTGTACCATCTGGACCGCATGGGTGTGGAACGGGTCTGCCTGGCGCCCGATGCGCTTCAGGCCCGGGTGTTCGATCACGCCGGCGGCAAGCAAGCCGATGAGCGCCGCAACATGCTGATCGAGGCTGCCCGGATCGCCCGCGGCGACATCATGCCCCTGGGCCAGGCTGATCCCGACAGCCTGGATGGACTCTTGATCCCCGGCGGATTGGGAGCCGCTCTGAATCTCTGCGACTATGGCGCCCGGGGGCGGGAGATGTCCGTTCGGGACGATGTCGACGCGCTGCTCTGGGGCTTTCACGAGAGGAAAAGACCGATCGGCGCCATCTGCATCGCCCCGGTGATCGTTGCGAAGGTCTTCGGCAGCCGGGCGATGGCGGTGGAGGTCACGATCGGAGGCGATCCGAAGGTCAGCGCCGACATCGAAGCCATGGGCGCCGTGCATGTCATGCACCTGGTGGATGAAATCCACGTCGATCGCCAGCACAAGGTAGTCACCACGCCCGCCTACATGCTGGGCAAGAACGTGGCCGAAATCGCGCCCGGCATCGAACGGCTCGTCGATGCCGTGCTCGCCATGGCATAGCATCAAGGCAGATCGATTGTCCACGCCCCACCAGCTCGGCTCATGGCAGCTCTATAGGGACGATTCCGGATGACGCACGCGGCAGCCATTCAGTACCTGGACCAGATGAAGATCGCTCTCGAACTGCTCGGCGAGGATCCGGCCCTCGCGAGATCGTACGATCAGGCCGCCGCCATCGCTCGGCAGGGTGACGCCCGGACGTGGGATGCATTCCTCTCCGGCGCGGGGCCCGTGCCGGCGGGCCTGGCGCCCGATCTGCAGCGTAGTCTCATGGCCGTCGCGCGCGGTGCCGGCCGGGTCGAACTGGAAGCCCTGCACATGCGCGTGCCGCCCGGCCTGTTTCAGATTCTCACCCTGCCGGCGCTCGACGCCGGACGGGTGCGTACGCTGTGGCGGGATCTGGGAGTGATCAGCCTCCGCCAGCTCGCCCGGGCCTGCCGGCGCGGACGGCTGAGCCGGCTCGAGGGCTTTGGCCCCGCTCTCGAGAAACAGATTCTCGCGCAGATCGTTCGGCTGCATCACGGCGGGGGCCGCTGGCTGCGTTCGGCCGCTGAGGATCTTGTCGAGAGCACGCAGCTGCGCTTGCGCCATGTGCGGGACATAGCGGACGTGGCCGTCGCGGGTGACCTGCGGCGGGCAATGGAGACCGTCGACACCATCACCTGGGTGATCAGCAGCGCGCGGCCGCGCGCGACCCTCGGCCGGCTGGCCAACCAGGAGGGGGCGCGGATCGAAGAAGAAGCGGCGCAGGACACGGTCGTCTTCACGGCCGCCAACACACCCGACCAGCGGCTGGTGGTCGTCTCGCCCGAGCATTTCGCGGTGCGCTTGTTTCTGGAGACCGGCCACCCTGCGCACACCCAGGCGGTCCTGGCCCGCCTGGCCGCGCGCGGCGTGCGTCCCGATCAACTGCCCCCTTCCGAGGAAGAGATCTACCGGCTAGCCGGTCTCCCACTGATCGACCCGGTTCTACGCGAGGATCGCGGCGAGATCGAGGCCGCCGAGGCCGGTGCGCTTCCCCGGCTGATTCGCGGCGAGGATCTGCACGGCATCCTCCACATGCACACCAGCTGGAGCGATGGGCGCGCTTCCCTGCGGCACATGATCCGTGCCGGGGTTGAGTTGGGGTGGGAGTACGTCGGCGTGGCCGATCACTCCCAGGCCGCCTTCTACGCCGGGGGACTCACCCCGGAGCGCCTCCGCAAGCAGGCGCTCAAGGTGGAGGAGCTCCGTCCGGAGTTCCCCTCTCTGCACATCTTTCACGGCGTCGAGTGCGACATCCTTCCAAGCGGGCAGCTCGACCTGCCCGACGATCTGCTCGCGGAACTGGACTTCGTGATCGTGTCGATTCACAGCATGATGCGCATGGGCACGGTGGAGATGACCGATCGCATCATCGCCGCGCTCGAACACCCGGCCACAACGCTGCTGGCGCATCCCTCCGGTCGCCTGCTCCTCGAACGCGAAGCGTACGGTGTCGAGTGGGACCGCGTCTTCGACACCGCCGCCCGCCATGGCGTCGCGATCGAGTTCAACGCCCCTCCCGAGCGGCTCGATCTGGATTGGCGCCTGATTCGCGCGGCGACCTCCCGCGGCATCCCGATCTGCATCAATCCGGACGCGCACAGCCCGGAAGCGATGGGCAACGTTTTCGCGAGCATCGCCACCGCTCGCAAGGGGTGGTTGACGCCGGAGCAGGTGCTCAACACGAAGAGCGCCGGCGACATGGCCGCGCACCTGCGGGCCCGCCAGGAGCGGGCCCGCGCCCAGTTGGAGGCATAGCGCCCATGCCCAGCAGAACCGCCGAGCGTTTCGAGGATCGCAGGGCGCGCAGCCGTGCGATCCTGCGAATCCTGAAACGCATCTACCCGCAGGCCCGCTGTAGCCTTGACTTCGAGAACCCCTTCCAGCTCTATGTGGCCACGGTGCTTTCGGCGCAGTGCACCGACGAACGCGTGAACAAGGTGACCCCGGTCTTCTTCCAGCTCTTCCCCTCGCCGTCCGCGGTGGCCGCCGCCCCCCGGGAGAACATCGAGGAAGCGATCCGCTCGACCGGTTTCTACCGCAATAAGGCCAAGAACATCCAAGCGGCGGCGCGCAGGATCATCGAGGAGTTCGGCGGTGCCGTGCCCGACACGCTCGAGCAACTGACGACCTTGCCGGGCGTGGGCCGCAAGACCGCCAACGTGATTCTGGGCAATTGCTTCGACACGCCCGGCATCACGGTCGATACGCACGTCGGCCGCATCGCCCGACGCCTGGAACTGTCGGGGCAGAAGGATCCGGTCAAGGTCGAATTCGATCTGATGGATCTGATTCCCAAGAAGGACTGGACGCCATTCTCGCACATGATGATCGCTCATGGCCGGGCGTGTTGCACTGCGCGCAAGCCTGATTGCCCGGCCTGTGATCTGCGCCGCCACTGTCCTTTCGGACAGGCCCAGGCGGGGTAGCCTGCGCAGGCGCGCGGGTGAGGGGCATGCGGTCACAAGGGCACGCAGCCACGAGCGTGTGCGGTCACGAGGGCACGCAGCCACGAGCGGCGACGGGCCCACGGCGATCAGCTGCGTAGAAGGGTGTCCATCAGGGCCCTGACCTCGAACAGGTCGATTTCCGAATTCCGGCAGGGGCCCTCCGGCCGCCGGTTCGACAGGCCCTGGACCAGCAGGCGCGGCAGTACATCCCGCAGACCCTCCACCAGATCGCGCTCGCAGGCAACGGCCAGCACCGCCCCGGGGCGCCGTTCCCGAACTGCGGCCCGGGCCTCCTCCCCACCGGTGGCCACCACGAAGCAGGCCCCTCGCTCGGCGGCCATCGAACGCAATTCACGCATGATCTCCGGTCGCAGGCAGCGTGGAGCGAGCATCAGGATTCCGTCCCTGCCCGAGGACCGGCGCGCTCGCAGACTCATGCGGTTGGCCAGCAGCACGAAGGCGTGACCGAGGCGATCGCGCGAGAATCCGAGGAGGCGCGCAATGATCTCACAGGCCGGCCAAGTGGCGACCAGCCACCACTCCAGGCTGCGGGTCATCCCGACCGGAAAGCGAATCGAAGTGAGCTGGAGCAGGAGCGCCAGCGGAACCGACAGCCAGAGAAGCACGCCGGCCCCAGCCAGATAACGCCCGCCACCCCCTAGTCCCAGCAATTCCAGGCGCGGTTCGGCCAGCCACGTGAGAAAGATCCAGACCGCCGCCAGCACCAGGCCTAGAAACCAAAGAAACAGCACGTAGAATCTAGCACCCGCTTCGGTGGCGGAAGATGTTTCCGCGGGGGTCCACTGCTTCCAGGCATCCCCGAGAACCCGCCGACGGTCCTTCCCATCACTGGCTGGATTCGCCTTCTTCTCCGCCATGGCGTCTCCTTCGCGGAACCGGGGAGCATAGCTGGCAGGGGTCCCGGCACCTCGCGAGGACGGCCTCTAGATATTGATGACCTCTTCCAGATTGGGGAACGTAGCCTTGAGTGCCCGTTCCACACCCTGCTTCAGGGTCATGGCCGCCATGGGACAACCACCGCAGGCACCGGTGAGACGCACGTACACCTTGCTGTCTTTGACATCGATCAGATCAATGTCTCCCCCGTGGGACTGGAGACCGGGGCGGATCTGATCATCGATGACCTTCGCAACCGACTGCTTGTCCATGTTATTGGCTCCTCTACGTACCTGCCCGTGCCCTGCATGAATACCCATACTGGAACCCGGGCACAGATCGCGACATAGGCTACCTTCACCCCCCGTGTGGGTCAAGGTTCCTCGCATTCTGCTTCCTCCCGCTCCTCCAAACCGGCCTCCGCCAGCAGCCGGCGCGCATTCCTGCGCAGACCGCCCAGCCCGGTGCGCTCGAGCGGGGTGTCACCCCAGACCGTGTCGAACTCCTTCGTCGTGATCCGCAACAGCTGGCCGGCCCGGGTGATCTGCCCCCCGGCTCCCGATCTCCAGGGCGCGTAGCTCGCGGGCGGAGCGTGCCGGTTCCAGGGACAGACCTCCTGGCAGATGTCACAGCCGAACGCCCAGGGCGAGAGCGGCGGCGTTTGCGGCGCAAACGCCCCCCGGTGCTCGACGGTCCAATAGGAGATGCAGCGGCGCGCGTCGAGTTGCCCCGATCGAACCAGGGCGCCCGTGGGACAGGCGTCCATACAGCGGCGGCAGGTTCCGCAACGGGCCTCTATGGGCGCTCCGGCCGGCAGGGCCAGGTCGAGGAACAGCTCGCCCAGAAAGACGAGGGATCCCAATCCTGGAACGATCAGGCAGCCATGCCGCCCGATCCAACCCAGTCCGGCCGCGCGGGCCCAATGGCGCTCCAGAACCGGTGCGCTGTCAACCGTGACCCGGCCGCGTGTGCCGGGCACCCACTCTTGAATCCGGGCCAGGAGCAGGTGGAGGCTGTGCCGAAGGACCCGGTGATAATCCTCGCCCCAGGCATAACAGGATAGACGCGCGGGAACCCCCTCGGCGGAACCGGCCGATCGCTCGGGCACCGGCCGGCAGGCCAGGCCAGGAACCGGATCGGGAGCTGGATCGGGAGCCGGATCGGGAGGGCGATCCAAGGCCGGCTCGGGAGCCGGATCGAAGGCGGGATCGGCGGGCGGGCCGGGGGCAGGACCGGCCGCCGGGAAGGCGACCGGCCGATAGCTCACCGCCGCACACAGAATGCTGCGCACGCCCGGAAACAGACGTGCCGGATCAAGGCGCACGTCGCGGTGTCGCCCCAGGTACTCCATACCGGCCTGGTGTCCCATGGCCAGGTAGGCATCGAGCGACTCGGGCGCGGGAGCCCGGCCCGGATCGGCCACCGCCAGACGATCAAGGCCCACCTGCCGGCCGCAGGCCTGGATCCTTGCCCACAACTCACGCTTCTCGTCCGACGGCATCGCCTCCCCTCGATCAGCGAGCCGGCGGCAATGGCTCGAATCGCGCCGTGAAGTGACGCAGGAAGGGGGCCTCGTACACCATACGAAGCCCGCGTAGGGCGGAGCGCCGCGCGTACACCTGCCCGATCACCTCCGCGGAGTAATCGACATGGCTCTGGGTGTAGACGCGCCGCGGAATCGCAAGACGCACCAACTCCATGGGAGCGCCGATCATCCGCCCCGTCTCGGGATCGTGCTTGCCGAACATGACACTGCCGATTTCGACCCCGCGGATACCACCCTCCAGGTAGAGCTCGTTGGCCAGGACCTGGCCCGGGAACTCCTCGGCCGGAATGTGATCGAGCAGCGCACCGGCGTCGAGGTAGACCGCATGGCCACCCGCGGGCAGGATCAAAGGCACCCCGATGGACTGGAGCTTCTCGGCGAAATACTCGACCGAACGAATGCGATAGCGCAGGTAATCCTCCTCCAGCACCTCGATCAGGCCCTGGGCAATGGCTTCCAGGTCCCGCCCCGCCAGGCCGCCATAGGTCGGAAAGCCCTCGGTGAGGATGAGGAGATTGCGGGCCAGCGCGGCCAGGCCGTCATCGTGACAGGCCAGGAACCCGCCGATGTTGGCCAAGCCGTCCTTCTTGGCACTCATGGTCGTGGCATCGGCGTAGGAGTACATCTCCTGGGCAATCTCGAGCAGCGGCTTGTCCGCGTAGCCGGGTTCGCGCATCTTGATGAAATAGGCATTCTCGGCGAAGCGGCAGGAATCGAGAATCATGATCGTGCCATGGGCGTGAGCCAGGTCCGCGGCAGCCCGAATGTTCTCCATGCTGACCGGCTGGCCGCCGCCGGAGTTGTTGGTGACCGTGATGATCACCCCCGCCACGCGCGGGCCGTACCTCTTCAGGTGTTCCTCGAGGCGCGCCAGGTCGATGTTGCCCTTGAAGGGATGGATCTTGGAGGGCACCAGGCCTTCGGCGATCACCAGGTCAATGGCCGTGTTCTGAAGATACTCGATGTTGGCCCGGGTCGTGTCGAAGTGGGTGTTGCCCAGATAGACCGCATCCGGCTTGGTCAGCACATTGAACAGAATCTTCTCGGCCGCGCGCCCCTGATGGGTGGGAATGACGTTCTCGAATCCGGTGATCCGCTGAACCTGCTCCTCGAACCGGAAGAACGATCGCGATCCCGCGTAGGACTCATCCCCCCTCATCATCGCCGCCCACTGCTCGCTGCTCATGCTCGAGGTCCCGCTGTCGGTCAGGAAGTCGATCAGCACATCCTCGGCCTTGATCGCGAAGAGATTGTATCCGGCGGCGGCCAGAATCCGCTGGCGCTCGGCGCGATCGGTCATCCGGATCGGCTCGACGGACTTGATCTTGAACGGCTCGATGATCGTCTTCATGCTTCCCCTCACTGCACACAACACCGGCACCTCAGCCGGGCTTGCCCCTCAATCCCGGCCCGCGCCAGGCCCGGTTCCCGGCCCGACGCCGCCCCGTATAGACACCCGAACGTAAACCGGGAGCCAGCGCAATGCAAACCGGAAGCCGGCCCCGCAGGCGCCCCCCACGCAGCGTCGAGCATAGGGGAGTTCCCGGCCGAGGAGAACCCTGATCACGAGGAACTTGCGAGGGTCAGCGGACGAATGGGCACCGGCCGCGGGGCTTGTGCGGTCGTTCTACCCGACCGCGGAACGTGCCGCGCCTACCCGCGGGCCTTCTCGCGCATGCGCAGAATCTCGACGTAGTAGGACAAACGCTTCACGCGGGCTTTGTCCTTCAGCTTCGAGTAGATCAGCACCAGGTTCCGCAGCAGGCGAATGATCATGTCGCGTGGATGGATGATCGCCAGGTACTCGGCCGCATACGATTCGCGGACGTAATAGCCATCCGAGGTCAGCATCTGCAGACACTCATGCCGGTCGAAGATCCGGCCGCCATTGAAGGGATCGATGAAGAACTCCTCGTCCTGATCCTGGAACTTCACGAGGAAGTGCTTCGGCATGCCCACACCGTAGAGGGGCAGGCCAAGGCGCCTGCCCAGAAGGATCGTCACCGCCGACAAGGAAATCGGAATGCCCAGCCGGTGCTCGAGCACCTTGTTGATATAGCTGTTGTCTGGATTGTAGAAATCGTTCGTGTTCCCCTTGAATCCCAGCTCGCGGAACAGGTACTGGTTGAGGATGTCCACCCGCTCGCGGGCGGGCGCCACCCGAGGCATCTGCGGCCGCAAGGCGTCCGCCATTTCCTCGAACTGCTCCGCAATCGCCTTGGGATCCAGATTCGGATACTCGATCCGGGCAATCACGCAGAGCGCCTCTTCCAGATCGAAGGAGGCCTCATCGCTCGCAGCCAACTGACGAAAGAGCGTTTCGAGAACATCGACGCGAATCTGGGACGCGACATGCCGGGCCCGCAGGCGCAGGCGGGGATCGGCATGCTCGAAGACCTCCTCCAGGAGCGGGAGGGCCGGCTTTCCCATGCTCATCAGGTTGTCACGAACCATCGCGACGATCTTGTGATCGTCGTCGGCCAGCAGAGAGATCAGAGCGCGCAGCTCTGCTTCCGCGGGCAGGCGCACGGCGCCCGCCTTCGGCCGGTTTCCAGGTCCTCGATTTCTTCCCACCTGATTCGCCATGAGCATCCTCATCCGCCATGGAAGCCTGACTTCTCGCGACCCCGCCTCCGGGATCTATCGATGGTAACAAAGGCTCCCGAAACCCCAAAACGATTTTCTCTGCTTACAAGAATCGGTCCATCCATCCTATGCTCTTCGTTGTGGCAAACCGATTCTTGCACGAAGGTTCCAAGAAAGGATCCGATATGGTTTCCCGGCCGCGCCTCCTCGCGCTTACCAGAAGCGTAGTATCCTTCCCATCCACTAGCTACCATGAACATCGGCTGCGCACATTCCTCGCCCAACATGCCGAATCGCTCGATCTGCCGGTCGCCCTGGATCGTTGGGGCAACGTGCACGTCCGTTACAGCCGGGGAGCCCAAAAGGTCCGGTGGACCTTCCTGGCCCACATGGACCACCCCGGCTTCGTGGTCAGCGAGACGCGCGGCAAGCGCGCCTGGTGCCGGTGGTTTGGCGGCGTTCTCCGAACGTATTTCAAGAACGCGCGTGTTCGCGTTCACGGAACCGAGGCGTCGGTTCCCGGGCGTGTCATCGCCACTCGCGTGGGTGGACCGCGTAAGCGGGTGGAGTGGATTCAAATCGAGACAAGGTACCCGGTTTCTGTCGGAGATCTGGGCACCTGGGACCTGCCGGCCTGGCAACGCGTGGGCGATCGCATCCAGACACGCGCCGCCGATGACCTCGTCGGATGCGCCGCCCTGGCGGCCCTGCTCGAATCGTTGGCCGCGAGCCGAGTCCCGGCCAGGGTCAAGGTCATCTATACCCGTGCCGAGGAAGCCGGCCTGATCGGCGCCACATCGCTGGCCCGCTCCGGCCTGCTCGACCCGGCCGACCCGATCATCGCCATCGAAACCAGCAAAGCCCTGGCCGGCGCATCCATCGGGAACGGCCCCGTGCTGCGGGTTGGCGATCGGATGAGCAGCTACGACCCGGGGCTCAACCGCTTCCTGCATACGTGTGCGCAGTCCCTGGCGCAATCCCTGCGCGGGTTTCGCTTCCAGCGGTGCCTCATGGACGGCGGGTTGTGCGAGGCCTCCTCCTTCCTGGCTCACGGATACCGCGCCACGGGACTGGCCCTCCCGCTGGGCAACTATCACAACATGGGCCGCACGCGCATTGCCCTCGAAGAGGTCAGCGCCAGCGATCTTCTCCATCTGGTTCGGCTGATGGAAGCCTGCGTTACCGCGCGCTGGCCGGCCTCCGGCGTCCTGGCGGCCGCGGATCCGATCGAGCTGGGTGCCTATCTCGCGGGCCAGGAGAGCCTGTTGCGCAACTCGGTCAATCAGGCACCGTCGATCCCGCGGACCGTTTCCAAGCCCCGGACAGGATCGGGCGGCCGGCCCGTTGCGCGGCGCTCTGCCGCACGGCTCAGGACCCAAAGGAGTACTCAATCGTGAGCCTTCCCGGTGTGGACCAGAAGCATCCGCTGCTGCTGGCGCCCTTGGACGATATCACCGACCGCACGGTGCGCCGCATCGCGCGTCGCTTTGGCGCGGATGCCGTGGTCACCGAGTTCATCTCCGCCGAGGGATTGATCCGTGACGCCGCCAAGAGCTTGCGCAAACTGGATCTGGCCGCCGATGAACATCCCGTGGCGATCCAGATCTTCGGGAGCCGGATCGATTCGGTGGTGCGGGCGGCCGAGGTGGCCGCCGCGGCCGGACCGGACTGGGTGGACCTCAATTTCGGCTGTCCGGCCCGCAAGGTCGCCGGCAAGGGCGGGGGCGCCGGCCTGCTGCTCGAACCGGAAAAGCTGGAGGCCATGACACGGGCGGTGGTCTCCGCCATCGAATGCCCGGTCACGGCCAAGATCCGTCTGGGATGGGATGAACAGCATCTCAATGTCCTGGAGGTGTCCCAACGCCTCGAACAGGCGGGTGTCCAGTTCATTACCGTGCATGCCCGGCTACGCAGTCAAGGATATGGGGTGCGCTCCGATTGGTCCTGGATCGCCAAGGTCAAGCGGCATGTGTCGGTCCCGATCGTCGGCAATGGCGACGTGCGCAGCCCGCAGGATGCCGCCCGCATGTTCGCCGAGACCGGGTGCGATGCAGTGATGATCGGACGGGCCGCCATGGGAAACCCCTGGCTTTTCAAGCAGATCCGCGTTTTCCTGGATCGCGGCATCTGCCTACCCCCGCCGGATGTGGAGGAACGTTTCGCTGTCCTCAAGGAGCATCTGCGTGAGGCCAGCGCCGACAAGAGCGAACGCCGAGCGGTGATCGAGATGCGCAAGCATTACAGCGGGTACATGAAGGGACTGCCGATGGCCACCGCCCTGCGGAGGGATCTGATGGAGCTCTACGATCTCGCCGCGGTGGAAGCCCGGCTGGATCGCTATGCCGAAGAAGTGACTGAAAGCCCCGCCTTGGGAGCCGTTCAAGGAGGGGATCCCGGGGCCCTGCGCGGCCCCGCTTCCGCGGAAGGTTCCGGAACCGGAGCATCGGAGGACCCATCGCATGTCGAGTCGAGATGATCACGCCCCCCTGGGTGACGATGTGATCCAACTGCTGCAGGAGGCTCGCCAGCGGGCACGCTCCTCATCGGCCCCTCTCGGGCAGCAATGCGCGGCCCTGGCTCGTACCCGAGATGGCCGGACCCATCCCGGTCTGGCGGTTCATGTCCCGGGCAACCCGCAGCTGTCCGTATGCGCTGAGCAGGCGGCCATCTGTGCCGCCCGGGCCGCCACGGCGGAGCCGATCGACTGCATCGCCCTGTGGATCGCGCCCAACAGCCCGACTCGCCCGACAGGCAGTTCCCGCCAGATCTGGCTCGAGCTGGCTCCCCATGCTCCACTCATCGTCCAGCGGGGCGACGCCCCGCCTGTCCGGCTCCTGGCCGGCGACAGCATGCCGGATGCGTTTGTCGACTTCGAACCCCAGGGCTAGGCGCCGCAGTCGGGCATCCACGGCATGCCTTGCCAACCGGGCAGTCATGCCCGGAGGCCGCCGCGGTCAACGGTGGCCGGAGGCCGCCGCAGCCAGCCAGGCCGCCTGATCGCTCCGGCCTGGCATGCCCCCCAGATCGCCGGCTTGACCCTGCGCCAGCGACGTTGCTAGAGTGCAGCGATCCTTGGGGGAATCCACCACTTCCGCTGTGCGGGCGGTCCA
>CAYQJL010000276.1:0-44536 GCA_964417675.1 uncultured bacterium
GCGGGCGCAAGGCCGATGCTACGCACGTTCCAACGGCCTCGCGCCCTGCCGCCCTCAACGAAGCAACAGCACGGGCCGGGTAATCTCCTCGGCGGCGCCGGTCAGCCGCACGTAGTAGATCCCGGCCGCCGCCGGTGCGCCGCCGCCGGTGGTTCCATCCCACAACAGCGTGTGCGTGCCGGCCGGCAGCTCACCCCGATGCAAGGTGCGCAGCATGCGCCCCTGGGCGTCATAGAGCCGTAGATCCAGCACCGCGCTCTCGGGCAGGCGCAGATGCAGGGCGGCCCGTTGATAGGCCGGGCTCGGCAGGTGCAGCCGGAGGCTCGTCGCGGGTGGATTGTCCCCGGGAACCGCGGCCGGATGGATCATGAGCGAACCGATGATCGTCTCCACGGCCGCCGCCAGATCCGCGTGATCCCAACGATAGGGGCGTCCGCTCAGGAAGGCGAAGCGGCCTCCCCCCGGATTGTGCGTCCCGCCTTCCTCCGGAACACGCAATACGCCGATTCCCTCATCCGGCGTCCAATAGCTGTCGATGTAGAGCAGCGTGCTGGTCTCCTGCGTGAGGGCCGTCGAGAAGGTCCGGCAGTAGTTCTGCGTTCCGATACGGGTGATGTTCTCCAGCTCCGGGTGGGCCGTCTCGCACATGTACAACGTGGTGCGATTGGTCAGCGTAATGCCCAGATAGTCACGCAGCGACGCATCCAGGAAGTTCTGGCCTTGGCGGGCCATCAGAAGCACATTGCCGCCCGCCTCGAGATAGGGCAGGATCGATGTGTTGATCCAGGCATCGATATCCCCGTTGTAGTCATTGCCGATCCAGATGACCGTCGCGAACTGTCCCAGAACGCCGGAGGGCACCCGGCCCGAACCCAGCGGCTCGGGCAACGTGCTCGGATAGCCCCCCGCCGGCTCGCTGAAGACATCCCAGAAGGAGATCTCGAGATCGCCCCAGAAGGCGCGGTCCTCATAGGCGCTGGTGATCTCGTTCCCGTAGGTATCCCAATGCACGCCATTGACCAACAGGATCCCCTCGCTGAAGGTCGGGTTGCTGACCGGCTCGACCACCCGCTTCAGAATCCAGTCATGCGGATCCAGGGCGACCGTGGTGGCCGGCGCCGAGACCACGAACTGGTACTCCTCGTGCGCCAAGGCGTTGTCGATCCGGAAGGTCTCGACGGCGCCGCCCGCCAGCGTCACCTCGATCTCGATCGGCATCGTGAAGAGCCCCGTGTTGGTCTGGATCTGATCGATCGCCAGATGCACCTCGTGCTGGCCGGCGTTCTCGACGCTCTCCCACTCGTAGGCGTAGGTGGGGTAGTACTCGCCGTAAATCCATTGCTGAAAGAAGGCCTCGAGATCCAACCCCGAGACAGCTTCGGCCACCGCCTGAAACTGCTCGGTGGTGGCTGAGTCGTAGGCGAACTCCTCGCGGTAGGTCTGCAAGAAGCTCCAGAATGTACCCTCCCCCAACACGCCGCGCAGCATGTGCACGACCCAGGAGGCCTTGTTGTAGGACAAGTTGACGTCGAAGATGCGGTTCCAGTTGCTCAGATCGGGAACGTAGATGGTCCCCTCGCCATAGTAGCGGGTCGAGTTCATCTTGCCCCAGAAGCCGGCTTCCCCATAGCGATGCTCGAGCCAGATGGCCTCGGAATAACGCGCGAACCCCTCGTTCAACCAGATGTCGTGAAAGGTGGCGCAGGTGACCAGGTCGCCCCACCACTGGTGGGCGAGCTCATGGGCCGTGGTGGCCTCGTTGAAGGCCCAGTAGCCCATGCTGGTGCAGGTCTGGTGCTCCATGGCTCCGCTCCAGTTGAACTGGGCGTGCCCGTACTTCTCAGCAATGAACGGATACTCGCCATAGACGTCGGCGAAGAGGGCGATCATATCCTTGGTGAGCAGATTCATCTCCAGGGTGGCTTGGTAGTCGCTCGGGTAGATGTAGAACTCGATCGGCATCGAGTCGGTCTCAGTGTAGTGGTAGTAGTCGGAGAAGACCGTGTAGGGATAGATCGCCAGCGAGACCAGGTAGGTGGCGATCGGATAGCTCTCGTGCCACCAGTAGGTGTCGGTCTCGGGACCGGTGACGACCTCCCGCAGGATCCCGTTGGAGGCCACGATCTGTCCGCTGGGCACCGTGACGCGGATATCGACCGAGTCGGCCTTGTCGTCGGACCAATCATCGCACGGCCACCAGGACCGAGCGCCGAACGGTTCGCTCAAGGTCCAGACCAGCGTTTCGTTGTCGTGGCTGTCGAATCCGAAGGCGCCGTAGGAGGCCGGCGGGGTGCCGCCGTAGCTGACCTCGATCTCGACGATGTCATCCTGGTAGTAGGTTCCATCGAGTTCGACGGTGATGATCTCGTCGATGTGCGTGAAGGCGACCGGGGCGCCGTTCTGGGTGACGCCGTAGACGGTCATGCCCTCGGCCAGATCCAGATCGGCCTGGGCGATCGCGGGCACGTCGACTCGCAGCCTGGCCAGCACCGTTCCCGCGACGGTGTGTGCCGTGTAGTCGATCGCGATGTCGATGTCATAGTAGAGGGCATCCATGGCCAACTCGTTGTCGGTGGGATACTGCGACCAGCGCAGGGTCTCGAAACGCTTCAGCGCCGCAATCTTGGCCGCGGCCTCGGGAACGGCCGGGTCGATATCCCACGGCTGGATCGGGGCCGCCTCCGGATCGACTCCTTCGTGATACGCCGGCAGGAGCAAGCCTTCGGGTCCCATGACCCGGTCAGGCCGGTTGGCCATCGCTTCCGGAACGACAGAGAGCAGGACCGCGATCATCGCAGACAGAATGCCGACAAAGGTCTGACGCGGTAGACCTGGACGCCGTAGACTTGGGCGCGCGAGCATCTCAACCTCCTTGGGGTATGCCGAAACGGCAGGCCGAACCCGCCCCCGGCCTCCTGACTCTGCGGGGGGACGCCGAACAGAACCCGATTCTCATTAGTATAGCATACTACTGTACACGTTCCCAGGATTCGACTCGTGCGGACTGGTCCGTCGGCGCGAACGGGTGGCGGGGTCGATTCTCCGGCAGTTTCCCGACGCCTGGTCCCGGGAACGCCCGATGGCCGGGTGGCTTCCGCATGCTTAGGCTCGAGCTTGGCAATGACTACCAGGGGCTACCAGGAAGGAGCGAACGGCATGATGAGAGAGATCAGAGACGACTCGAACACATACGCAACCGAATTGCGCACCCTCGGAGAACGCCTTGCCGCCCTCAAGGCCACGGCACGAGAGGCCGATGCCGAGCTCAAGATCGGTATTCCGTCACAGCTCCACGAGCTGAACGAGAAGCATCACCACGCACAAGAGACCATCGAGGAGCTGTCCCGGACCGAGGCCTCCAAGGCTGCGGCGGCGCAGCAGGCGGTCGAGGAGGCGTTGACCGATCTGCGCACAGCACTCGATGTTGCCGAAACCCGCTTCGAGTAACTCCGTCCGCAACCCACGGATGCCTGCGCAGACCATGCGCGGCGCCTCGGCCAGTCCACCAGGAACAGCCAGTCCACCAGGAACAGCCAGTCCACCGGGAACAGCCAGTCCACCGGGAACAGCCAGTCCACAGGGAGCGGGCCGCACGCAATCCCTTGACAGATCCGAGCCGGTGGGATACAACTCTGGTAATACGCAGTAATACCCATGGAGTTCTCTGTTCCATGCGACCATCGGTGATCACCTGGCCCGCCCTTTGTGTGGGGATCTTCCTGGCCATCTTCACGGTCACGCTCGAGATCCATCACCACGAAGAACAGCACGACCCGACGGAGTGTCAAATCTGCCGTCTGGCCCTCACGCTCTCGGCGATCACCGTACCAGCCGAACCGCAGGTCGAGTCCGCCCACCCCTCCCTGTCCCTGGCAATCCTGCCCGTGGTGCATGGCCATCCCGCCCTGGCGGCAAGACACAAGCGCCCCCGTTCTCCACCGCCGGTCTGCTGATCGACCCGGCTCAATTGGAACTGGACACAAACAACAGTGCGCTGGCGGCCGCTCGGCCGAAGGGCCGGCCGGCGGTTCCCGTGCCGGCCACCGAGGCTTGAGGTGCCGGTTTCGCAGGCGATCCCCCGGCCGGCAAGCCCCTGCGACGTGCCGCACCGGCGTGGCTGCGAATCTAGAAAGGAAATGCCAATGAAGCCTGTGCTGGGACATCTGTTGCGAGCGACGTTGTTCTGCACGATCGCCCTTCTGGGAGGGTGCAGCGACGATGAGGATACGATCCTCGGAACCCACCAAGACGACGCAGAAGAACTCCACAGCTGGATCTGGGTCTTGGACGATGAAACCGGGACTCTCTGGGTCCATGACGCGGATACCGGAACAGTGCAGGCCACCCACGAGGCGCGGGGACACCCCTTCATGCGGCAGGCCTTCGCGGGCCCGGACGCCGAACCGACGGTATGGATGGGCCGGGACGGCGCGGCCTATGGCTTCACCCGCGGATTCCACCCCCACGGGGATCATGTCCACATGGAGATCCCCGAAGCGCTGGTTGTGATGTCGACCGGTCCGGGCAACACTCACCAGGGCGTGGATGCGCATGCTGAGTTCCTGGTCTATGCCAACGATGGAGATTCGACCTTCACCGTGATCGACGTGGCCAGCCGCACGGCGCGCACCGTTGGCCACGGCTCAGGCCACTCGGCCGCCTTCTACTCCCATGGACGCCTTGTGGCGACCGATATGCATGCCAAGTGGGCCCGGGGCGTGGATGTGGACAGCGATGCGATCGCCTTCGAGGTCTCCATCGATACACTCGCCCACGGGGATGCCTTCCACCACGATAGCGAGACCCTGTTCATCGCCACGTTGGGAGGATTCGAGGTTCTTGATCTGGAGAGCGAGGCACTCGCTGCCCCGATACCCTATCCCGGCGCCGGCCGGGTCAACTTCCTCTACCACGCCGGTGATGTGCCGGTGGCCTTTGGACCGCACAAGATCGCCGGGCATTCGGATGCCGTCATTCTGCTCCACATGGAAGAGCGCGCCGCGGAAGCCCTGGCGGTGGAGGAAAGCGCCCTGGCCTGGAACATAGGGGGCGGCAATTTCGCGCTCTCCGAGGATGGAAGGATGCTGGTCGCTACAGACCTGGTCAGCGCGCGGGCCTATCTGATGTGCATCGATCCGGAAAACGGCACCTGCTTCAAGAGCGTGCGACCCATCACCGTACCGGCGGCCGACATGGCCTGCGCGATCAACTACGCGGGCGATCACATCTGGGTATTCGACAAGAACAGCGGCAGGATCTACTGCTATCACGCAGACGACGGTGAACTCCACAACAGCTGGCAGGCCGATGCGACGGGAGACTACATCTTCGTGACCTCGTATGCACCAGGCTTCGACATCCTGAAGGACTATTGACCCTGACCAGGGAGGCTCAATGACGAACCTACGGCACGCAATCAAGATTCCCGCCCTGTGCGCCGCGCTTGCGGCGGCATCGGCGGTGGGAGCGCCGGCACAGGCGCAGGATGGAACATCGGCCGGGGTGGGCGCCTGGATGAACCCGGACATCGGATTCGTATACGACTTGAAGTGCGACATTCATGACGCCGAGCGGAATGAGCAGGGTGATGCGACCTGGAGAACGCGGGGCTTCGCGCTCTCGACCGCCGAGCTCTCGATCGGCGCGGAGGTGGATCCCTACGGACGAATCGATTTCAACGCCATGTTCACCGAGCATGGCGCCGAGATCCACGAACTCTACTTCCTGTTCCCCGCGCTGCCGCTCAATCTCAAATTGAAGGCCGGGCACTTCCTGGCCAATTTCGGACGCTGGAGCCAGTTCCACTCGCACGCCATGCCATTTAGCTCCGAGCCCCGCATCCTGCACGAGTACCTCGAGGGGCATCTTTCTCCCACGGGCGTGGAGTTGTCGTGGCTCGCACCGGTATCTCACTACATCGAGATCACCGGGGGCCTGTACAATAGCCTGGAAGGTCATTCGCACGACACGGACCCGGCCTCCGCGGGCGCGGCATGGGGACCGGACAACCCGCCGCCGGGATGCCATTTCCACGGGGATCAGATTCATTGCCCCGGCAGTCCCGAGCTGGAAGAGGCTTACACCGCAGCGGTCGTGGATCCACAAGCCCCCACCCGGGGCCGGATCAACCGCGAACTCGATGACCTGGCATACCTGGCCCGGGTGAATTCATCGCTCGAGCTCGGTCTCAGTTGGAGCATCGACTTCGGCGGGAGTATCGTACATCAATCCCGCTATGCCCACTCCCAGCGCTTCCAGGGAGAATCCTACGCCAAGACCACCTATGGCGCCGATGTCACCGTCTTCTGGAATCCGCCCGAGCGGAATCTCTACACCGGACTGGATTTTGGCGTCGAACTGCTGGCCAATGACGAGCAGTTCGAGATCAAGGACGATGACCTCTATCTGCGGCGGACGCTGAGTCGCTCCGGGTTCTTCGCCTACGGACGCTATCGCCTGAACAAGATCTGGTCGGGCGGTCTGATGGGAGAGTCATTCCAGCCCCGCGAAGACACCCAGGAACGTAGGAAGCGGCTGGGTGCCTTCCTCACGTACAACATCAGCCACTTCCAACTCCTCCGGCTCGAACTGTCGCGCTATGAGAAGAGCCCCGGGGAAGATCCCGTTCACATGCTCGTGCTGCAGTACGACGGAGTCCTTGGTTATCACACCCATGGGAGGCAAAGATGATTTCGAAGTACAGGTCGTTTGCTCTCGCGGCGGCGTTCGCCCTGCTCGGTTCGTGCTCCGTCGGGCAGGCGCTCGCGGGCCGCCTGAAGGTCGTCGCCTCGGTTCCCGATATCGGCACCATGGCCGAGCGCATTGGCGGGGATCGCATCGAACTCAAGACGTTGGCCTCGGGACGCGAGGATCTTCACGGCGTGCCGGTGCGCCCCAGCTACATCCCCGCGCTCAACCGGGCCGATCTACTGCTCACGCTGGGACTGGATGCCGAGCATGCCTGGCTTCCCGCGCTCGCCCGGGAATCCCGCAACCGGAACATCATGGAAGATCACCCGGGATGGGTCGAGATCCACCCGGGCATCGAGATCCTGGACATTCCCAAGGTCTTGAGCCGGACCGAGGGTGAGCAGCATCCCGAGGGCAACCCGCACTACAACGTAAGTCCCGCCAGCGGGCCGGTCATGGCGCGCAATGTGGCGGCGGCCCTGGCGCAGGCCGATCCCGACAACGCCCCGTTGTACGAACAGCGCGGCGAAGCCTTCGCGCGAGAACTCGAGACTCTGGCGGAGCGACTGAAGATCGAAGGCGAGTCCTTGCGCGGCCTGGCCATCGTGAGCTATCACCCCGATGTCTCCTATCTGGCGGATTTCTACGGCCTGGAGGTCGTCGGCTCCCTTGAACCGAAGGCCGGCATCGAACCCACCGCGGGGCACCTGGCGGAACTGGCCCGCCGCGCGGAGGCGGCCGGCGTGAAGCTGGTCATCTATCATCAAGCTCAGTCGGCCAGGCTCCCCGAGAAGTTTGCGGACAATATCGGCGCGGTGGCGGTCCAGTTCGCGAACATGGTGGGAGCCAAGCAGGAAGCCGGCACCTTCGCCGAGCTTCAGGAGTACAACCTGCGGGTGATCCTGGACGCGCTCGCATCGTTGTAGAGGACCCATTCGCGGGGAGAGACAACCATGGCTGGAGAAGACGGCAACTCGGCCGGAGATGGAGGCGCCGTACACGAGGATTCGGCGGCTGGAGATGGAGGCGCCGTGGGAGACGGCAACAGCGCTGTACCCGCCCGGCGAGAAGGCCCGGCGGCCCCGCTGCGACGGCCGCGCATGGTTCAGTCAGCCCGGGCGGCGCAACCGGACGAACCCTCGGCCACAGTGCTGCTGGAGGTTCAGGGCGGTCGCTGGGGGTACCGCTGTGGGCGCGGGATTCTCTATCCGACTCCGGCGATCGACTTGGCGGTTCAGGCGGGTGAACTGGTCATGCTCACGGGGCCAAACGGATCGGGCAAGACGACCCTTCTGCGCGGCCTTCTCGGTTTGATTCCTCACGAGCGCGGGGTGATCCATCGCAATGTGTCTCCGGCGGAGGTCGGCTACATTCCCCAGGAATCGGTCATCGATCGCTCTCTGCCGGCAACCGTCATGGATATCGTACGCAGCGGTCATCCCGCCCGCTGGACGCGGGGTCGAGCGGCCGCCCGGGAAGCCCTGGAGGAGGTCGATCTCGCCGATCAACACGCGGCGCTCTTCTCCCAGCTATCGGGAGGCCAACGGCAGCGGGTCTTGATCGCCCGGGCACTCACGGGACATCCGCGCCTGCTGCTCCTCGATGAACCGACGATCAATGTGGACCTACCCACGGCCGAACGCATCGGCGCCCTTCTGGAGACACTGGCCGCCGAAGGAATCGGTCTGCTGGTCACATCGCATGTGACCGGTTGGGTGGCCGCCGCGCGGGAGATCACGCTGGCCCAGGGAGAGCGGATGCCATGACCGACTTCTGGATGATTCTCTCCTTCAGTTGGATCCCTTTCGCGGGAGCGATCTGCTTCGCCGTGGCCGCCGCGCCGCTGGGCTCGATTCTCTCGTTGCGGGACGAAATCCTGCTCGGCCTGGCCTTGCCGCCGGTGGGCACGGCCATGGTCGTGGCCGCCGTCTGGACCGGGGTGTCGCCCGATCGGCCGCTCCTTCTGTACATCATCGCGGTAGCGGGCATCCTGGTTGTCAGCCTGCTCATGCCGCGCAAGAGCGACCGGCCCGGAGGATCCCCCCGTTGGCGTTCGGCCTTTCTCGCCTCCATCTTCTGCGCCGGCGAGGCGGCCACCATTCTGATCAGTTCCGTTTCGACCAGCGTCGAGGCACACCTGCAGCACATGTTGCGGGGCGAGCTGCTTACGATCGGCTTGCCGGGCCTGATCGGCTTCGGCGTCCTGACGGCGGTGGTCGCAGGACTCGGCTTCCACTACCGCGGCTTCCTGCTGGCGCTGGCGATCGACGAGGAAAGCCTGGCCATCAAGAACCGCCGCCGGGCGGCTCAGGTTCGTCTCGCCTTCCGGGTGCTCTCGGCCATGATCATCGCTTCCGGAGTCATCTGGGTCGGCCCGCTGTTGACCATGGGGCTGCTTGCCATTCCCACGATGTTCCTGGAGCGTCACTCCCGAGGCCTGCTCCCGTTGATCGCGGGTGTGGCGCTGGTGGCGACTCTGGGCGTCGCGGGCGGATTCTTGGGATCGATCGCCCTCGACCTTCCTCCGGTTCCCGTCGTAATCGGCATGCTCTTCCTGGTGGGAACCGCCTGGGCATGGAGAGCGGCTCTCAGATCGTTCGATCCCGGCCAGACAGCCCGATAGAGACGGAAAACAGACCGTGCTATGCTTCCGGCGGGTGAAGCCTGTTGCGACGAACGCGGCTGGGAAGATCGCGGACCGGACGGCTTGCCGGCAGGACCTCTCTCGCCGGTCAGGCTGAGTCCCCGCGAGTCCAAGCTCCCGGCCTGTGACAGCTATGACGGAGGCGGTATGCGCTTGCGTGCCATCATGACGTTTGCCTGGATTCTCTCTGTGCCCGTCTCTTCCGGGTGGGGCCAGGACGAGGTCATGACGCTGACCCTGGAGCAAAGCGTGGCCATCGCGCTCGAACGGAACCCCGAGGTGCGCATCGCGGAGAAGGAGCGGGACAAGGCCCGCGCCGCCATCCGGGAGGCCTACGCCACGCTTCTGCCGACGATCGACGCCAGCGTGAGTTTCCAGAAGGCGTGGCACACCCAGGAGACGACGGTCCCCAACTTCATCAAGACCATGCTCGGGTCAGGCTTTCCCGGCACGGACGATATGCCCGATTATGTCCAGTTCTCCTTTGCGCTGGAGAACACCTTCACCTACGGCGCGACCCTCAGCCAGCCGCTCTTCCTGGGAGGCGCCGGCATCGCCGGCATTCAGATGGCGGCCGCGGCGCGACGCGCCAGCGAGCATGCGCTGGATGCCAGGCGGCAGGCTCTGGTGTATCGAACGGCCAGTGCCTTCTATGGTTGCCTTCTGGCGCGCGAACTGGTCGAGGTGCAGGAGAAGGCACTGAGCCACGCGACGGCCAACCTCGATCTGGTTCAGAAGAAATACGATGCCGGATCCGCCTCCGGGTTCGACAGGATGCGGGCCGAGGTCGAGGTGGCCAATCTCAGGCCCGAGATCATCGCGGCCCGCAACACCTATCGGGCCGCCTTGACCGGACTGCGCAGCATCCTGGGCCTCGACAAGGAGTGCCCGATCGCCGTCGAGGGCGCGCTGACCTTCGCGGCCGATGATATGGAGCAGATCGACTTCCAGGAGTACAGCCGTCTGGTCCGGCAGAACCGGCCCGAGCTCTTCGCGCTCGACGCGAGAAGGACCGTCGCCGCCAAGGGAGTGACCCTGGCACGCAGCCGGTTTCTGCCGAAGCTCTTCTTCACAACCGACTACTCATTCCTGGCGATGCGGGACGATTACGATTTCGTCCGGGATGACTTCAGCAAGGGATTCTCCTCGGCTCTCAGTCTACAGATTCCCATCTTCCATGGATTCAGAAGCAGCAGCCAATACGAGCAGGCGCGACTCGACTACCGGATGGCGCTGGATGCCGAGGATCAGGTCCGGGACGGCATTGCGGCCGAAGCCGAGCTGGCCTACGACAAGTTCTTCGAGACCCGGGAGAAGTACGAATCCGCCAAGGAATCCATCGCCCTGGCCAGCGAGGCGCTGCGGCTGGCGGATTTGATGTATGAAGAGGGCGTGACCACGCAGCTCGATGTGCTCGGTTCGCAGCTGGCCCTCACGCGCGCCCGACTGAATCACGCCACCGCGCTCTATGAGTATCAGATGGCGCGCTATGAGCTCAGGCGGGTGGCGGGACTGCTGGAGGGAGCGCTCTGAGACGGCCGCCGGCCCCGGCGGCGAGCGGCGGAAACGGGATCGGCATGCGAGAATCAAGGAGACAGCGATGTTGCGCAGAATGACATCCATCGTCGGAGTCACACTGGCCCTGGGCGGGATGGGTGGCTGCCAGCAAGCGGCCCAGGAAGGCGCCGAGACCGGCGTGCCGGTTGCGGTCCAGAGCGTCTCCCTCGGGACCGTGCGGCAGTATCTCGAGTTCAACGCTGACATCAAGGCGGCGCTGGACGTCAAGGTGTTTTCGAAGGTGCCGGACAGGATCGAGGCCTACTTCGTGGATGAAGCCGATGCGGTACGCGCCGGCGACCCGATCGCGAGGATCGCGGCCACGACGATCGAACAGGCCGTGCGCCAGGCCGAGGCCGGATTGGCGGCGGCCCGATCGCAGGAGGCCAACCTGAAGTCCGAGTACGAGCGCGCCGTCCGGCTCCAGAGAGAAGATGCCATGAGCCAGCAGCAGTTCGATGCCATCCGGACCCAGTATGAAGCGGTGACCGCGCAGGTCCACCAGGCCGAGGCGGCGGTCATCATGGCCAAGAGCCAGTACAAGGATGCCACGATCACCTCTCCGATCGCCGGCGTGATCGCCAAGCGCTATTTCGAGGCCGGCGACATGGCGAATCCGGCCATGCCGGTCGTTTCCGTGGTTCAGATGGACCAGGTCAAGATCGAGGTGGAGATCACGGAAACCGACCTGGGTCGCCTGGGCGTGGGGCTGCAGGCAGAGGTCCGGGTGCCGGCCTATCCCGATGAGATCTTTGCCGGCCGCGTGGTTCGGATCAGTCCGATTCTCGATCCCCTGACCCGCATGGCAACGGTCGAGGTGCTGGTTGCCAACGAAGACCATCGGCTCAAACCGGGGATGTATGGTGAGGTGGAGATCACCACGGGATTCCTGGAAGATGTGCTGGTCATTCCGCGGCATGCCGCGATCGAGAGCACGTCACGGCAATCCGCAGGCGGCAGCGACCGAGTGGTCAAGAACTACTTCGTCTACATCGTTGACGATTCCCTGCGCGCCCGGCAACGCCAGCTCCTGGCCGAGTATGTCAATCACCAGGTGATCGCGGCCCGCGACGGAGTCCGCCCAGGAGAGCGTCTGGTGGTCTCCGGCCAGAACAACCTGCGCGACGGCATGCCGGTCTTCATCCCCGGCCCGGGGGGAACCGAATAATGCGGATCACGGAAATCGCCATCCGGCGCGCGGTGACCTTCACGATGATCTATCTCATCGCCGTGGGATTCGGCCTCTTCTCGCTCGGGCGCCTGCGGGTCGATCTGTGGCCGAATCTCACCTTCCCGGTCATTGCGGTGATCACCCAGTATACCGGCGTCGGGCCGTACGACATGGAAACCGCGGTGACCCGGCCGATCGAAGAAACCCTGGCCTCTGTCCAGAATGTCAAGACCGTCGGCTCGAGTTCACGCCAAGGTCTTTCCCTGGTGCTTCTGGAATTCTCCTGGGGCACCGACATGAATCAGGCCGAGATCGATGTGCGCAACGCGCTCGACTGGGTCACTGACATCCTGCCGGACGATGCCACCGATCCGATGGTGTTTGCCTTCGATCCGTCCATGCAGCCGATCTGCTTCTACTCGATCGGCTCGGGGGTGCATGGCCTGGCCGAACTGCGCCGCATTGCCGAGCTCGACCTGGAGCCGCGCATCGAGCGGATTCCGGGAGTGGCCTCCGCCTCGACCATCGGCGGGCTCAGGCGTGAGATCAAGGTGCTGATCGACCCGGTACGAATGCGCGCACACAACATCTCGATTGCCCAGGTGGAAGCCGCGATTCGGATGAACAACCTCCAGCTCCCCTCCGGCTGGATCGAAGACGAACAGCGTGAGTTCCCGATTCAGACACTCGGCGAGTACCAGTCGCTGGAGGACATCGAGAATACGGCGGTGCTGTCGCTGCCCGGCTCGATCATCCGCATCAAGGATGTAGCGCGTGTCGAAGACGGATTCATGGAACAGCGGCAACGCGTCTGGACGAACGGCAAACCCGCGGTCATTCTAATTGTCCAGCGTCAATCGGACGCCAACACGGTGAATGTCACGCGCGAGATCGAGAAGCGGATGCCGCAGATTCTGGCTGAGTTGCCCAGGGGCATCGAGATCGAGCCGATCTATGAACAGGCCACCTTCATCAACCGATCGATCCTGAACCTCGGCAATACAGCGCTGCAGGCCATCCTGCTGGCGGTTCTGGTCCTGCTCTTCTTCCTGCGCAATCTGCGGAGTTCCCTGATCGTCGGGCTCTCGATCCCGATTTCCATGGTGGTCACCTTCGCGGTCATGGATCAAGCGGGACTGACGCTGAACATGATTTCGATGGCCGGGCTGGCGCTCGCCGTCGGCATGCTGGTGGACAACTCGATCGTCGTATTGGAGAGCATTTTCCGGCACAGGGAACAGGGCCGGGAGTCCCGCGATGCGGCCAGTCGCGGGACCTCGGAAGTGGCCATGGCCATTACGGCCTCGACGTTGACCACCGTGTCGGTCTTCGTGCCGGTGCTCTTCGTGCCGGGGATCGCCGGCGCCATGTTCAAGGAGATGGTGATCACGATCTGCTTCTCCCTGGCCATTTCGCTGATCGTGGCCCTCTCCCTGGTGCCTCTATTGGCCTCTCGCATTCTGAAGATGGGCGCGCGGATCGCCCCCCCGAACAGGCTGCAGCGTCTGGGAGATCGACTCGGGGGGTGGGTCGATGGCCTGCGCGGAGCCTACCTGAGGTCGCTCGGCTGGTCGCTCGAGCACCGCAAGACGATTCTGTTCTCCTCGCTGGGATTGCTGGCGCTGGCGGGTCTGATCCTGTTCACTCGCGGCGGGGAGTTCGTGCCGCACAGCGATTCGTCCTATCTTCAACTGGCCGTCGACCGGTCCGCGGGAACCAGCCTGGGCGCCATGGAAGCATCCGTGGCGGCCCTCGATCAGATCCTGCGGGAACATGTTCCGGAAGGGGAGCTCAGCTATATCAATTTCGGGCAGGGGGAAGGCGTCTTCGCCGCGTTTTCTTCCAGCGGATCGAACCAGGGCGATGTCATGGTGCGTCTGAAGCCGCGGTCCCAACGCAAGCGCGGAGTGCAGGAGATCGAAGAGGACCTGCGCGAGCGAGTGCGGGTGCTGCCCGATCTCAGAGTGCGCTTCGAGGATCGAGGTGCCGCCGTCTTCCAGGGAGCCGGCGATATCGCCATTGAGATCTTCGCTCATGATCTCGACCTGGCCGAGGCTCTGGCCAACGAGATCGAGGGAAAGGTCAGCGGCATCCCGGGCGTGGTGCACATCGAGAGCAGCATCGAGGAGGCCGCACCGGACCTCAAGATCCATCTCCATCGCAACCGCATTGCCGACCTGGGACTGTCCACCGCCCAGATCGGACAGGCCATCCGTACGAGCATGCTTGGTTCGGTGGCCAGCCGCTTCCGCGACCGCGGGGATGAGTATGACATCCGGGTCCAGCTCAAGGGCGAGGCGCGCACATCCAAGACGGATATTGAGAACATCCTGATCATGACACCGGCCGGCCGTCAGATTCCGCTGCGCGCTGTCGCGACGGTGGACTACGGTCGGGCGCCGGCGGTGATTGAGCGCGAGGATCAGGAACGGAAGGTGACACTGACGCTTGACGTGGCCGGCCGCGACCTGCGCGCCACGACGAACGACGTTCGCAAGGCACTCAGAACCGTATCCCTGCCCAATGACCTTCGCATCGAGATCGGCGGCGCCGCGGAAGACATGATGGAGTCATTCATGTACCTCGGACTGGCCTTCCTGGTCGCCATGCTTCTGACCTACATGGTCATGGCATCTCAATTCGAATCGTTTGTCGATCCGTTCATCATCCTCTTCACGATTCCCCTGTCGCTGATCGGTGTCGCGTTGGGCCTTCTTGTCACGGGAACCACACTCTCGGTGATGTCGATCGTCGGCATCATCATGTTGGTCGGCATCATCGTGAACAACGGCATCGTGCTGATCGACTACACCAATCAGCTTCGCCAACGAGGCCATGCCCTCTACGAGGCCGTTCTTCTGGCAGGCGAGGCGCGCATGCGTCCTGTGCTGATGACCGCGTTGACGACGATCTTCGCCATGCTGCCCCTGTCGCTCGGTCTGGGCGAATCCGGTGAGAACTGGGCTCCGATGGCCCGCTCTCTGATCGGAGGCCTCACGGTGGGAACCGCCCTCACGCTCGTGGTGGTTCCGGTGATTTACGCGTCCATCGAGACCTTCTCGGCGAATCAGGAAGCGCGTCGCGCGCAAAGGAAGGCGCGAAGGTAAGGCTGAACGGCACACCCAAGCCCGACCCCGCGCGACATCGCCCGGAAGCGAACACGGTTGCTTCTTCCGGGCACTTCCCTGTGCCGCGCGGAGCGGCCCGTCAGGGATGACGCTGCCGGGGCCTACACCGCTCAACGGAGGCGGAGGACACGGCGTTCGGCCAGGGCGGACCCCTCCGCCTGAAGACGCAGGAAGTACATGCCCGCGGCGACCGGGCGCCCCTGGCGATCGGTGCCCGTCCAGGCCAGCCGGCCGCTGGGCTGCGCGGCGGGATGTTCGATCGACTGCACCACCCGCCCGCTCAGGTCGAGCACATCCAGCCGCACGGGCGCCGGGCGCGAGAGGGCGTAGCTGATGCCCGTCTGCAGACCGGAGCGCGTCGGATTCGGCGAGACACGCATGGCCAGGACGTGCAGGGCAACGGAGTTCTCTGCCGCCGCAGGGGGGTCGGTCGGTACATCCGAGGGCACATTCATCGATTCGACCAGCAGATCGTCGATGTACCATCCCTCGCCACCGGTGTTGTCGTCGCTGCCGAAGCGGAAGCGAATCCGAATCTCCTCGTTTGCATAGGCCGAGAGGTCGAAGTGAAGCTGGGTCCAATCGGCGGTAGTCCCGGACAGCACGGGCGTCCCGGGCGCAAACGGCCCACCGGCGCCGGCCCGGATCGTGTGCGAATAGCCCTCGTCGGGCGTGATCTGAACCCAGCTCCCACCCTCGAGCGCGATCTCGACCAGCCCGCCGTCATAGGCCTGCCCCGGATAGGCGCCTGAATCCTCGGCGTCGATCCAGTACCAGAAGCTCATCCGCCCATACTCGCCCAGAGGGATCGGCGGCGTCTCCAACGCCGCGTCCAGAAGCCCCGCGTAGTCGCCGCCGGTCGGGCTTCCGCATTTCCAACTGGTCGCCCCGCCCAGACTGTGATTGCGGGCGGTGGATGCATGCCACTGATCCGCGTACCCGCTGGTCACGACGTAGTGCGACCACTCCTCGAGGCTGGCCTCCATGTCGTCGGCGAAGTTCTCCAGGAACGGCCCCACATAGAAGGAGTAGACCGCCCCCGGTGCTCCCGCCGGATCGGTGCTGTGGTTGTCCCCCTCATCGGCGGCGTACACATAGTAGAGCACCATGGTCTCGAGCGGCTGGCCTGGGATGGAAGCCTCGAACCGGTCGAGGCCGATGGGCAACATCGCCAGCGCCTGCCACGGCTGTCCGAGCGAGCGATAGTAGAGCGTCTGTTCGGCCAGGGCGCTCAGGTCGGTGATGGTGGTCTCGATAACGTAGGGGCCGACGGGGTCGTCGGTACCGAGGTATTCCGTGCTGTTCGTGATCTCGGGACCGGCAATGTCGGTCAGGGCGAAGTCGACCGTCGTGATCTCCCCGATGACGATCTCCACATAGTCCGAGGTGTCCGGGGCGAAGCTCTCGTGGGAGGCCGCCAGCCGAAAGACACCCGGCTGCACGTAGCCGCTGTAGGTGCCATCGGGACGTGACTCCAGATAGGCGCCCGCGCCGATCACCTCGATCTGCGCGCCCGGCACGGGCGTGCCGCCGGCGGTCACATTGACAACCGTGCCCTGCACGAAACCGCGGTCGAAGTTCTCCGGCACCATCTCGATATCCAGCACCGTCGCCGTCGTTGCGCCGGTCGTGACCTGGACACTCTTGTCGTAGTAGCCTTCCGCGCTGACCTGCAACGTGATCGTCTGATGCGCCGCCGGGCGCATCCGGCAGTAGTATCCGGTGGCGGCCTCGGTCGGCATGTCCCAGAGCTCGCCGTTGCCATAGACTCCCATGATCTCCGGAATGTGAATCGTCGCATCCAGGGGCATCCCGGTGATCGAGTCGCTCACCGTGCCCTGGATCGAAGGCCCCCACAATCGCTCCGCCAGCCAGATGCTTCCGGGCAGCAGTTGCGCGACGATCGCCTCCATGGTCGGGCCGCTGGGAATGAATGTGGTGGCGGTTTCAACGGTGAAGGAGGCGCAACCCTGCGTACCGTAGAGCCAGTCCTTGGACGACCCGTAGGCGGTCGTGGATTGCCACAGGTCATACCCGACCCGATTGGCGTATTCGCCGGCAACTTCGACCACGGCCGGTTCAGCCGTGACCCCATAGCCAAACGGGTAGAGTATCTCTTCCCCGTAGCTATGGAAGGAAGGATTGATCGCCGGACGGTGCGCGATGTGCAGATCCCGCATGGCGGCCGCCTCCGGCGCGCGGAAGGGATAGGGCCCGCCGTAGGTCTCGCTGCTCCACGAGCCCGGATTCCAGTGCCAGTCGTAGTTGCGATTCAGATCGATGCCTTCGTAGTTGTCGACATGATGATTGCCGTTGTGGTCATAGAGCGTCTTGCGCCACCAGGGATCGATGTCCTCGACCCACTGATGCCCGTCGGCGTTGAGCATCGGCACGCACCAGATCTCGGTCCGGTTGACGAGCTCGGTGATCAACGGATCCGAGCCATAGTTCTCACACAGATGGCGCGCAACCGCGAGCACGATCTCGGTGGACACCGGCTCGCGCGCATGGTGGCGGCCGTCGTAGACAATCGTCGGCTCGGGCTCGTCGAAGGCCGGATGGTCGGAGATGCGCACCGCCCAGACATCGTACTGCTGGCCATAGTTGTCCCAGGTATACTCCTTGCTCTCGGCGTCACCGATGTCGTAGAGCTGGCAGATGCTGGGGTAACTGGATGCCAGCGCTTGCAGCTCGGCGAGCATCTCGGCAAAGGTGCTGTATTCGGGATCCAAGTTGCCTTCGCGCCCGAGCGCACGCGCACCCGGGAAGAGATCCCGGTCCAGGGGAGTCACCGAATAGCCCAGCGCCGCGAGCCGGGCGGCCTGCCCCTCGCGCAGGAGCATCTCGGCATAGCCGTCGCCGCGATAGGCGACATCGAAGCCCTCGGCCTCCACCCGCTCGATCTGCTCGATGGTCATCGGGGCGACATGCACCGGCCGCGGTTCCCCGGGACGGGGCGTCCAGGACGGGCCCGCGAGGCCGAACCGCTCCCGGTCCGCGCCGGCAGCCGGCTCGGCTGGCGCCGCTCCCGCAATCGAGAGAGCCAGATGCATGGCCAGTACCAGTACCAGCGCCAGGCTTGCAAGCGGGATCCGTGCCGGGCCGTTGCCCGCAGTGATACCAGGGCGAATGCTCTGTCGTCTACTCACCGGCTGTCCTCCTTGGTGGAATGCCCTCCTTAATAGTACCACAGGAGAGTACCACGAATCCTGGGCGCTCATCCGATCGCTCTTCGCGCCCGGCGCGGCCATCCCGGCCAGGCCGCGGGACATCATGGCCCGCCGTGACCGTCCTGTCGAACCCCTTCCCGAGGGTGAACGGTGATCTCGAACAAGAGCGGCCACAGTTTCCCGGTGACGAACAGCCGGCCGGTGGCCTCGTCATAGGCGATGCCGTTGAGGACGTCGATTCGGGGACCGTAATCGGCCAGTTCCCGCAGGCCTGCCAGGTCGATCCAGCTCAGCAGGTCGCCGATCCCAGGATCGATCCGGGCCACGCGATCGGTCTTCCAGACATTGGCGAAGAGAACGCCGTCGATCATCTCGAGCTCGTTGATGCGGTAGACAGGCTCGCCCCGGTCGTGAACACCGATCTGCCCGAGAAGCTCGAAGGTTTGTGGATCGTGGAAATAGAGCGTCTCGCTGCCGTCGCTGCGGATGAATCGGTCACCGGCGCGGTCGTAGGCCAGCCCCCACCCTTCGGAGCTGTAGCTGAAGGTGCGCAGCAGCTCGAACGTCGCCGCGTCGTATACGAAGGCCGTCCTCGCGTAGAGCGTCAATTGAACCAACCGCGTGCCGGCCAGCGCGATCCCCTCACCGAAGTACCGGCTGCTCAGGCTCCTCTCCCTCAGCACCCGACCGCCATCCAACTCGACTGCTCGAATCAGGGAAGCGCCGTAGCGGCCGGTGCCCTCGTAGAGAATCCCCTCCTCCACCACCAGCCCCTGCGTGAATGCGGAGCGGTCGTGAGGAAAGGAGTCGATCAGCGTGTATGTCCAGATCGGGGTGCCGGGCACCTCGATCCGCAGCGGCAGGGTCGCCACGCCCCCGTTCGAGGACACCTGCAAGGTATCGGTATGCAGGCCGGGCTCGAGCTGGGCGCGCGCGGCGAGGATTCGCACCGTATCGGGGAAGGCGGCCGCTTGCTGGCTGTGGCCCCGTGCGGGGTAGACCTGCACCCATGGAGCTGCGGCCGTCACCTCCCAGGCCAGCGTGCGCGCCCCGGCGTTGCGGATCAGGAGCAGGGCGGTGCTGTCCGCGGGGCCGAAATCGAACGTGGCGGGCATCAGCTCCAGTCGGGGTCCGCGCGGCGCGACGACGATGGAGATCGAGTCGCGCGCCTGCTCGCGACCCGCCGCGACCCGAACCGCGATCCGGCAGGTCGCCGCGCTGTCGGGCGCTTCCCAGATCACACAGGCGCTGTCCGGCTCTGCGGGAAACCTGCCCGCGGAGGCCTGCCAGGTGAAGGTGAGCGAACGCCCGTCCGCTCCCTCGAGGAAGACGCGCAGTTCGGCCTGCTCACCGGGGTCCACCTCCCGGGGAATCGCCGTGAGGCTGCGAATCCGAAGCTGTGGATCCGGGCTGTCCTCGTGGAGGCAGCCGGTCACGACCAGGGCAACGAGCCCGCCGGCTGCCACCCAGAGGTTCCGGTAGGAGCGGGCCGCTCGCCGGCCCCGCGGGGTCAGGCGTGGCCCGGCCTTGGGTCGCGAGACCTGGATTCTCACCCTGCTACACAGCATCGAACGCCTCGCACATCGGTCTGGGGTTGTGCCCGCACGGCAGCATGACCGGTATGGCAGCCCGACCCGTACGACAGCCCGACCCGCACGCCAGCATGACCGGTACGGCAGCCCGAGTCTACCGCCCGTGTGGCCATTCATGATAGTCTAGCCTGGTCGGCAAACAGGCGGAGGACTTCCGTGGGCGCGGGCATCATCCTCGACATCCAGCGCTTCTCGATTCATGACGGGCCGGGCATCCGCACCACGGTCTTCCTGAAGGGTTGTCCCCTGGACTGCTGGTGGTGCCACAACCCCGAGAGCCAGGACGCCCGGCCACAGGTCTTCTACCAGGAGCGGCGCTGTCTGCGCTGTGGCGCATGCGTCGAGGCCTGCCTGCCGCACGCCATCCGATGGGACGGCCGGCGCCCGGTAACCGACTGGAAACTCTGCCTGTGCTGCGGCGAGTGCGTGGCGCGCTGCCCGGCCGCAGCCCGCGAGATCGTGGGGAAACAGGCCGACGCCGCGGCAGTCATCGAACAGATCCGGCGCGACGCGGCCTTCTATGACGAATCCGGGGGCGGGGTCACCTTCTCCGGCGGCGAGCCGCTGGCCCAGTGCGATTTTCTCGCCGAGCTGCTCGACCGCTGCGGGGCAGAAGACATTCACCGGGCGGTCGATACGGCCGGGCATGCTCCCCCGGACGCCTTCCGCAGAATCGCCGCGCGCACAGATCTATTCCTCTACGACCTCAAAGTCATCGATCCGCTCCGTCACGAGCAACTCACCGGGCAGCCCAACGAGTGGATCCTGGCCAATCTGGCCTATCTGGACCGGGAGCAGATTCCCACCGAGATCCGCGTGCCGGTCATCCCGGGCCTCAACGACGATGACGAGACCATCGCGGCCACGGCCGCCCACGTCGCCGCGCTCACCTCCATCGGCCGGGTGACACTGCTGCCCCAGCACAGCGCGGCGATGGACAAGTACGCGCGCCTCGATCGACCGTGCCGATGCCCGGCGGCGCCCCCGCCGGATGCGGATCGCCGGCGGGCGATCGCGGATGTCTTTGCTCGCCGGGGCCTGACGGTGAGCGTGGGAGGAGACCGCCATGAATGAACGCGTCGGCCGCCTGCGGGAGGCAAGTTGCCGGGCGCCGGTGTCCGTTTCGGCCGAGCGCGCGCGGCTGATCACCGAGTTCTACAAGGAGAACCTGGGCAAGTACCCGGCACCCATCCTGCGTGCGCGGGCCTTTGCGCATCTGTGCCAGCACCAGACGATCTACATCGGCGAGGATGAGCTGATCGTCGGCGAACGCGGCCCGGCTCCCAAGGTGACGCCGACCTTTCCGGAGCTGACCTGTCACAGCACCGAAGACCTGCACATCCTGCGCACCCGGGAGAAGACGCCCTACCAGGTGAGCGATGCCGATATCGAGATCTACCGCCGCGAGATCATCCCCTTCTGGCGCGGGCGCACCATGCGGGAGCGCATCTTCGACCGGCTGCCGCGGGCCTGGCACGACGCCTACGCGGCCGGCGTCTTCACCGAGTTCATGGAACAGCGCGCGCCCGGACACACCACCCTGGATGGGAAGCTCTATCGGGCGGGGTTGCGCGATTTCCAGCGCCGCATCGCCGACCGGCTGTCGGCCTTGCAGGCCGCCTGGGACCCCGCGGTCGGCCGGAAGCGCGACCAGCTCGAAGCCATGCAGATCGCCTGCGAGGCGGTGATCGCCTTCGCCCTACGCCATGCGGAGCTGGCCGATCAGATGGCCGACGCGCTCTTGGCCGCCGCCGAGGACACATCCCGGGTAGATGCGGCGCAGCGCGAGCGACGGTGCCGCGAACTGCGCCGCATCGCCGCCAACTGCCTGAGGGTCCCGGCCGAGGCGCCCCAGGACTTCTGGCAGGCGCTCCAGATGTACTGGTTCATTCACCTGGCCACCATCACCGAGCTCAACGGCTGGGACGCGATGAATCCCGGCCACCTCGACCGGCATCTGCTTCCCTTCTACGAAGGCGGCAGTGTGACGCCCGAGGAAGCCCGCGAGCTGCTGGGCTGCTTCTGGATCAAGTTCAACAACCATCCGGCGCCCCCCAAGGTGGGCGTGACGGCGGCCGAGAGCGGCACCTACAACGATTTCACCAATATCAATCTGGGGGGCGTTCTGGCCGACGGGCGCGACGGCGTCAACGAGCTCTCCTACATGCTGCTCGAGATCCTCGATGAGCTTCATCTCCTGCAACCCCAGGCCAACATCCAGCTCAGCCGCAAAAACGAAGACCGCTTCCTCAAGGCCGCCTGCCGCGTGATCCGCAAAGGATACGGCTACCCCTCGGTCTTCAACGCCGATGGCGTCATCGAGCAGCTGGTCCGGACGGGCGCCTCGCTCGCGGATGCCCGCGAGGGGGGCAGCAGCGGATGCGTGGAGACCGGCGCGTTCGGCAAGGAGGCCTACATCCTCACCGGGTATCTGAACCTGCCCAAGATCCTGGAGATCACCCTCCACAACGGACACGATCCGGTGACCGGCAAGCGGATCGGCATCGCCAGCGGCGTGGCGGATTCGTTCACCATGTTCGAGGATCTCCTGGCCGCCTTCGACCGCCAACTCCAACACTTCGTCGAGATCAAGCTGCGCGGCAATCAGTTCATCGAGCAAGCTTATGGGCAGGAGATGCCGGCTGTCTTGCTCTCGGTGCTCATCGACGACTGCATCGAGAAGGCCCGCGACTACAATGACGGGGGCGCCCGCTACAATACGAGCTACATCCAGTGTGTCGGCATCGGCACGATCACCGACTCCCTCTCGGCCCTGCGCCGGCACGTCTTCGGTCAGAACCCGGTGCCGATCGGCGAGGTGCTGGCCGCACTGAAGGCCGACTTCGTCGGTCACGAGCCGCTGCAGGCCCGCCTGGCCGAGCAGACACCGCGCTACGGCAACGATGACGATCAGGCCGATGAGATCATGTGCCGTGTGTTCGACCTGCTCCTGGGCGCGATCGACGGCCGCCCCAACTCCCGGGGCGGCGAGTACCATGTCGACATGCTGCCCACTACCTGCCACATCTATTTCGGTTCGGTGACCGGCGCCTCGGCGGACGGCCGGCGGGCCGGCTGCCCGCTCTCGGAAGGCATCTCCCCGGTACAGGGCGCCGACCGGAAGGGACCCACGGCGGTGATCAAGTCGGCCTCCAAGATGGATCACCTGCGCACCGGGGGCACGTTGCTCAACATGATGTTCCTGCCTCAGGTGCTTGCCAGCGCGGAGGGGATCGACAAGCTGGCCGGCCTGATTCGCACCTACTTCCGCCTCGACGGCCACCACATCCAGTTCAACGTCGTGGAGGCCGCGACCCTGCGGCATGCCCAGCGGCATCCGGAGCAGCACCGGGATCTCATCGTCCGGGTGGCCGGCTACAGCGATTACTTCTGCGACCTGAGCCGCGAGTTGCAGGACGAGATCATCACGCGGACCGCCCAGGGACAGCTCGGGCCTGCCGACCGCGGTTCGATAGGCGGCCGGCCATGACCCTGGAGATCGGCTTCCTCTTCGCGCTGCTGGCCGCGATGATCGTTCTCTTCATCACCGAGAAGTGGTCCGTGGATTTGGTCGGCTTCGCCGGTCTGCTGGTTCTGATCCTGGCGGGCTACATCAAGCCGGAGGAAGCCTTCACCGGATTCTCTTCCCCGGCCGTCATCACCATGCTGTCGGTGTTGTTTCTGAGCGCCGCGCTGCAGACCACCGGGGTGGCGCGGGCCTTGGCCGACCGCATCCGGCAAGTGGTCGGCCCGCGCGAGGTGCCGCTGATCATCACGATCATGCTGGTAGCCGGCGTGCTCAGCGCGTTCATGAACAACATCGCGGCCGTCGCCGTGCTCATGCCCGCGGTGATGAGCTTGGGGCGTCGCACGGGCATCCCCGCCGCGCGGCTGATGATCCCGCTGGCCTACGGGGCGATCCTGGGGGGCACGACCACGCTGGTGGGAACACCGCCCAATCTGCTCACCGCGCAGGTGTTGATCGAGCACGACCTGAAGCCGTTCGGCCTGTTCGATTTCACTCCGTTCGGTCTCGCCCTGCTGGGCGCCGGTGTCCTGTTCATGATCACGCTGGGACGCCGACTGCTGCCGGCCGCCACGCCCGGCATGGCCACCGCGACGCGCAGCGATCTGGCCACCATCTACCGGCTCGAGGAGCGGCTCTTCAGCCGGCGGTTTCGAGCCGGCTCGCCGCTGATCGGCCGCAGCCTCGAGGAGGCCCAGCTGGCTCGCACCCTCGGCGTGCAGGTCGTGGCCATCGTACGTTCCGGCGGCGAACGGCTCGCCCCCGGCGCACAGGAGGTCCTGCGCGCGGGAGATCACCTGGTGGTCAAAGGCCGGCGGGACGATCTCGAGCAGCGTCTTGCTTTCGGGGAGCTGCAGCTCGCCGATCTGGAACCGGTCACCTTGACCGGTGACAGTGACGCCGTCGGCGGCCTGGTGGTGCGCCTGCGTGAGCAGTCGCCGCTGGCGGGCCGGACCCTGCGCGAGCTCGACCTGCGTAACCAACGGCAGGTCGTGGTGGCCGGCGCCTGGCGCGCGGGCACGCGCATCGAGGAACCGCTGCCCGACCAAACCCTGGAGGCCGGGGATGAGCTGCTCCTCCTGGGCGAGGCGCCAGCGATCGATGCGCTCGCCGCGCGGGCCGATCTCGAGGTGGTCTTGGAGGGCCGCGAGTCCCTGGAACGTCTCGACGGCCACATCTTCGCACTGACCGTCCCGGCCGGCTCGCGCCTGGCCGGCACCACGATCGGCGACACACGGCTGCGCGAGCAGCTCGGCCTGTCCGTGATCGGCGTCACCCGCGACGGCAGCGCCCGGCTGTTCGTCTCGCCCCAGCTCGTCCTGCAGGCCGGCGACCGGCTCCTGGTCACGGGCCAGCCGGGGCCGATTCTGCGGCTGCTGGCCGTGGGCCAGGTCGGGGTAGACGAGCACGAAGCGCACCGGCCCCTGGAGTCCGAAGAGGTCGGTCTGGTCGAAGCCGTGGTGGCGCCGCGTTCCGCGGCCCAGGGCCGCACACTGCGGGAGCTGGCCTTCCGCAAGCGTTTCGGACTGCATGCCCTCGCGATCTGGCGTGGTGGACAACCGATCCGTACCGGCGTAGCCGATCTTGCGCTGCGTCTGGGCGACGGCCTGCTCCTCCAAGGTCCGCGGGAGAAGGCCCTGTTGCTGGAATCCGACCCGGACTTCGTCATGCTGGCCGGGCGTGGCGACCGCGCGCCGCGCCGTCCCGGGCGGGCGCCGTTCGCCCTCGCTGCGCTCCTGCTGATGGTGCTGCTGGTGGCCAGCGGATGGTTCCCGATCCAGGTGGCGGCCTTCGCCGCGGCCGTGATGGTGGTTCTCAGCGGGGCGCTCACCATGCAGGAGGCCTACCGCGCGGTCGAGTGGCGCGCCGTCTTCCTGGTGGCGGCACTCCTGCCCGTCGGCCTGGCCATGGAGCGAACCGGAGCGGCGCAGTTGCTGGCCGGCCAGGTGGCGCATCTGGCCGGTGACGCCGGGCCGCAGGCGATCCTGGCCGCCCTCATGCTACTGGCAAGCCTGCTCAGTCAGGGCCTGGGAGGCGCACCGACCGTGGTGCTGATGGGTCCGGTGGTCATGGACGTCGCCGTGCGGCTGAACCTCTCGCCCTATCCGCTGATGATGGGCGTCGGCTTGGCAGCCGCGGCAGCGTTCATGACGCCGTACAGCCACGGGGCCAACCTGCTGGTCATGGGCGCGGGCGGCTACCGGGCGCGCGATTACATCCGGGTGGGCGCACCGCTGACCGCGGCCATGCTCGCTCTGATGGTGGCATTGATTCCGCTGCTGATCCCCTTCGGCCGGTAGGCCGCCGGGGCCGCACACCCCTGCATGGGGGGCGCCTCGCTGACCGTATCACGGCCCCGGGGCAGCGTGTCAGCGTGGGCGCGGCGTGGCGGTGCGGACGCAGCGTGGCGGCGTGGACGCAGCGTGTCGGTGCGGATGCGGCGTGGCAGGTCGAGAACTCCGCGCGCAAGCAACCTCACGACAGGAGATGGGGGTTGAGCCGCCAGACCGCCAGGGTCAGCCCGGCTGCGAATGTGACCCAGGCCAGATAGGGCAAGAGCAGGATTCCGGCCAGAGGCCGGATGCGATAGAAGAGCAGGATCGTGACCGCGATCAATATCCACAGCACGAGGATCTCGATGAACGACCAGAGGCCGAGCCGCCAGACGAAGAAGAGCCAGGTCCACAGGGCGTTGGCGGCCAGCTGGACCAGGAACAGGCCGAGGGGGAAGAGGGCACCCCGCAGGCCGGCCTTGCGCCACACCAGCCAGGCGGAGATGCCGATCAGCAGATAGAGAACGCTCCACACCGGCCCGAACAGCGCGGCCGGCGGGGCCCATCCCGGGCGGATGAGCTCTGCGTAGAAGGCGCCGGACTGGACCGAGGCGCGACCGCCAATGGCGGCCGCCGCAAAGGTCAGCGCCAGCCAGACCAGGAGTCCGAGCGCTTGCGGGGTTGCTGACATCTGCTTCACCGGGGTACCTCCTGATCCGCCATGGCCCGGAAGTGACTTCCCGGGCGACGGCGCTCCGTCGAGATCGCCGGCCTTCAAGCCCGTCACGGCGTGGCCTACTCCGCCGGCATTCGGCGGCTACCCGTCCCAGCGCCAGACCGACCCGAGATAAGTTTCCGTGAAACCGACGCTCTCGTACAAGGCGTTCGCGGGTTCGGCGTCTCCGGTGCCCACCAGGACGTTGCGCGCCCCGCGAGCGGCCAGTCGGCCGAGGCCCTCCAGCATGAGCGCCCGGGCGAGTCCTCGTCGCCGGTGCTCCGGATGCGTGCAGACCGGTTCGAAGATCGCCTGAGCGTTGGCCGAATCATACGCAATGCCCACATACGCGGCGAGGGCGCCGTCCTGCGCCACCGCCACCAGATCCAGATCGCCCCGGAAGCTCGGTGCATGCCGGGCGAAATTCCGGTAGTCGCTGCCCCGGTGAAAATCGCGGCCGAAGGCCGCGTTCAGAAGCGCCGCGATCCTGTCGGCGTCGGCGCCGGCGCACGGGTTGGTGGTGCGCATCACGTATCCGGCCGCCAGGCGCGGGACAGCCAACCGCATCCTCCCGAGGCGGAGATTGCGCAGCGCGAAGCGGTCCTCGAGGCGCCCGAATCCGGCCGCTTCGAGATGGCGCTGCCGCAGAACGTCGTAGTCGAACGCCTCCATCTGGATTGTCCGATGCGAGACCAACCGCGGATTGCTCCGAGATTGCCCGGGGGCCGGCACTGACAAGTGGCTCTTGGCGTGTTCGATCAACTGCGGCTCGATGTCGCGGAAGTCGGGATGAATCTGGATGAACGCATCGCCGCGGCCCTCCGGGTGTACGGCGGCAACCACGCCACCGGAGGCGATGCAGCCAACCGCCGAGCCGTCGAGAAACTCGGTCCCGAGCTCGGGCGGCGAGCCGTGGAACTTACGACCGTCGAGACGGCGAACCTCCCAGTTGAAACCGGGCGGAGATACCGGTGTCGCATCGACCAGGAGCGCGCGGACGGTGTCGAAGTCATCCTCGCGAAAGGCCCGTAACGAGACCGGTTCGGGCAGAGTCTTGCGGATCGTAGGCATCGAGGTCGAATCCTCCGTCCGATCCACACGCGCCCGGCTCGGGCCAGGCGGATCGTAGCCGCTGCGGTACGGGAACCTGTGTGGGAGCCCGCCCGCGACCGGATGGCATGCTATCATGCCAGGATAGCGCGCCGCGCGGCGCGGATTTCAGTCGCGCCAATGCTAATGGTCCGCCCCAATGGGGTCAATCGCCCTGGGCGCGGCCGGGCCGCTCGGTCCGCGGACTCCAGTTTCCGCTTGATTCAAGGTCTGACTCGGCCGACCCTTGGGGACCGAGGACGTTAACAAGGAGGTCGTGATGGGAACGGATTTCAAGAAGGCGATCGAGATCGGCCGGCCCCCGAATGTAGCCGCGCTGTTTCCAAACTCCCAGGCGCTTCTGGTCAGCGGCAAGGTCATCGACCGGGCCCTGCTGGCCAAGGGCCAGGCCATGACGATTGCCGCCAACGGACGCAACTACTTCGTCATCCGGGGCGCGCTGATGGCCGCGCAGCGGGCCAACGCGGCCATCATCATTGAAATCGCCAAGTCGGAAGGCGGCGCGACGGCATACTGCGCGACCAACTACTGGAACATGGCGCGCATGGTCGACACCCTGTGCAATGAGCTCGGCATCACCGTGCCGGTGGCCGTGCACGCGGACCACTACGGAATCAAGGGCGCCGCGGACATCGACCAGGCCCGCACAGAGATTCCCAGCATGTTCGATGCGGGGATTACCTCGATCGCCGTGGACGCCTCGCACCTGCCCGATGACGAGAACCTTCTGGCCAGCCTCGAGCTGAACCAGTACATCCCGGACTGGGCCGGCCTGGAAACCGAGGTCGGGGAAATCAAGGGCAAGGCGGGCCTTTCGACGGAGCAGGAGGCGCTCTTCCTGATCCAGGGCCTCAATGCCCACGGCATCTTCCCCGACTGGATTGCTCTCAACAACGGTACGACCCACGGGCTCGAGGCCAGCGACGCCGGTATCCAGGTGGAACTGACCGGCGCGATCCATGCCGCGCTCCAGCCGTACAAGGTCTCGGGCGCCCAGCACGGCACCTCGGGAAACAGCTCGGAGCGCCTGCGAGCCATCGCCGCCCAGACCCACACGACCAAGGCCAACGTGGCCACCGGCCTGCAAATGATCTCGTGGGGCCTGAAGGTCAACGATTACGGCAATGCGCAGCTCGATGACGGCGGCAACTTCATCAAGCTCAAGGACGCGGGCGTCAGCGAGGCGCTGTGGGCCGAGATGGTCGCCTACGCGGACAGGCAGGGCTGGAAGGGCGGCCAGTTCAAGAGTCTCAACCTGCCCTTCGAAAACAAGCTGCTGTCCCAGCCGAAGCCGATCCGCCAACGCATGGCCAAGGCGGTCGAGGAGTTCATCTACACGCTGCTGACCGATGTCTTCAACGCCCGTGACACCGCGCCGTTGGGCATCGATGCCATCCTCACGGCCGGATCCTACGACCTCGGATCGAAGGGCACACGCCACGAGGATCCGGTCGAATGGACCGAGACGAAGATCCGTGAGCGAGCCAAGAGCATCGATAGCGACAAGGGACCGGCAGGCGATTTCGACGACTGACCCAGGATTGCGCCCGGCGCGGCGGGAGAGAGCGGGCCGGCCAGACCACCGGCCCGCTCTGGTGCAGATGCTCTCTGCGCGGACATGGAGACCCCGAAGCCTCGCCTCACCGAATCACAACCATACGCTGGCACTGCACTTGTGTGCCGCAGCTCAAGCGGGCGAAGTAGACACCCGGTCCAGCAGCTTCTCCGGCACAAGTATTGCCGTCCCACTCGATGGCCCCCGACCGGTGCAGGGAATCCTCCGGCCGCAAGCGCCGGACCAGGCGGCCGCTGGCATCGAAGATCTCGAGCATGATCTCTCCGGTCGCGCTGACCTCGTAGTATAGAGAGGTGCCCGTCCGCACTGGATTCGGCCTGGCCCAGAACGCGGTCGGGCGCTCCTGTTCAGGAGTTTGCACCGGCACGGCCGCTATCCCTCCCGGATGGCAGGGTATGCCGTCACAAAAGATGCCCAGGGCCCCGAAGCACTCCGCCTCGAAGCGCTCGGTTGGGATGAGGCAGTTGTCGAATCCGCCAAACGCCTCCGAAGGATGAACATCGAGAGGCACCTGCCCCTGGTAGTAGGCGTACCCGGCGAAGTAGTAGAGCGGTTCATACATGCCCGACCAGGCATCGGCATGGGAGATGATCGTTCCCTCGAGCGGCGCGGGCCAGCTGCCGGTCGCAATCTCGATCCCGCCGCCGGAGCAATGGCCCCAGCCCACGAAGGAAAAGAGGTTCTCGTCAAAGTCACCCAAGCCGAAGGTGGTCAAACACCATTCCTTCTCTTCATCCCAGCCTGAGAGCACATACCAGATCGAAATCTCACTGCCTGGGTTCTCCGGGTCGATCCGGGGGACCTGCTCGTTGCTGTTCGCGAGCTGGAGATCATCATAGTAGACCTGGCACCAGTCGGTGCCCGGCGACCAGGCCTGGCCGGGCGCAGCATGCACGATGAAGACGCCGCCGGTCAGATCCGTGGGATCCGGTCCGGCGATGCAGGGATTCGGATCACAGCTCGTCAGACCTGAATGAAACTCCCCCCCCGCATCCGCACAGACCTGGGAATTGACCAGCACACACTCCTCTTCGATGCAACAGACCGCAACTGGAAGACATGGGTTGGGATAGCACGCGTACGTGTCACCATGCCAGATACCCCCTGCCCAGGCGCAGGCCAGCTCGGGTAGGAGTTCACATTCGTACCCTACGCAGCAAGCGGCCACCTCGCCGCAGCCCGCCGGCCAGGCGCCGATCAGGTCGCACTCGGGATTGGGCGGAGTTGCGGGAGCGCAGGGGGAATCGGCCGCGATCGTGAAGTCATCATACTGAGCATAGCAAAACATGGGATCCATGGAGATGTTGCCGTTTGCACCATACTGAGAAGCGATTGGGCCGGTCCAGTCCCCGCCCTCGTTGCCGTTGATGTCCGAACAGGTGAACAGGGGGTACCCATCCGTTTCTGCCATCACGGCCGGACCGCTATGGTTGTCGCAGATCAGCGTGTGGCTGATCTCGGGATAGCCTCCCGAGACGGTTACAATGGCACCAAGGCTGCAGGTGTTCCCGACGATCGTACATGATACGATCTCAGGATCGGTTGTATATGTGCTGAGGATGCTCGTTCCGTAGTTGCTGTCGAATGTACAACCTTCGATGCGCCATCCCTGGCCATGCACGATCACCTTGCCCCCGTTTCCAGTGAACCGGCACTCGGAAACAACGCCTTCAGCAGCCACGGCATACAAAGCCAGCCCCGTGCCGTTGGCACCAGCATTGCCTGCAAAGACGCATCGCTCGACGCGCGGGAGCGCGGCGCTGGAGGAGAAGGTGACGACACCATTCATGCCATAGTTGTCCTCGAACCGGCACTCCTCCAGATGCGCAGAGGCATATCTGGAGTAGAACGCGCCGGCAAACCAGGCATGGCAGTTCGAGATGATACAGGTGCGTATGACCGGAGAAGACCCATCGCAACGAATGCCACCCCCACCCGCGTTCGTATCGCCAATGTAGCCGTTTCGGATGGTGATTCCCTCGATCACGGTGTCAGGCCCCTCGCCCGAATCCATCAGGATGCCGCGGTGGGGTTCACTGGCGCTGCCCTGGCAGTCGATGATGCACTGTTCGGGCTCGTTGTGAGTCGAGCGCAGGGTGAGCGCCTTGCCCCGCATGTCGAGATCCCGATTGCCTGCTCCCGTGTAGAGGCCGTATGCGAGGGATATGATGGAACCCTCGACGACGCCATCGATCGCCTCCTGGATCGTCGCGTAATCGCCGGTACCCTCGGGATTGACCGTAACGATGCTGGGACACGGATTGGGATCACAGGAGGCATGCCCCGGCAACCACAAACCGCCAAGGTCAGCGCATTCGCTGCCCGTAAGCACATGGCAGTCCATGTCCACACAACAGGCCGCAGTCCCAGTGTGCGGAATCAACGCGGTGTCGTCCAGGTAGGTGAAGCCGGGTTGATTGGGAATAGGAACCGTGCAATCGACTCGAAAGCGACAGATCGCCGCTGCGGCCGGCGCCTGCGCGCTGAGCTCGACGAAGTCCCATGCTCCGTAGGAGGGCGGCAGATCCATGAAGTGCGATTCGAGATACTGGCCGTACGCATCATAGAATGCGAGGTCTGCCTCGGGAAGACCGGGCGGATCGTTCTTGTACCAGAATTCGAGCCTGTACAGCACGCCTGGCTCGACTTGAATGTCCTGGCAGATCATTCCAAAGCTGACACCGTACTCGTCCATGTAGGCCTCGATCATCGCCGAGTGGGCCCCTGAACGGGGTGGTCCGAGATAGACCGTCCCCTCTCTTACCCATCCATCGAAGCCGTCCTCGAAGCCCGGATTGACGATGAGATTCTCGGCCAAAGCGGGGGGCAGAACAAATGGTGTGCAAGCGACAACAAGCAGGCAAACACAACGCGCGGACATGGCATACCTCCCGATCGTGCGCAAGCACCGGACTCGGAGCGTGGAGGCCGTCCGATCCGATCGCTCTGGCACGGATCCACACACGTAGTCTCTACAGTCACGACACCAATGTCAGTGCATTCGCCTTCCAATCGGGCTGTGCGACGCGAAGGTATCAGAATGCCCGGCAAGGCAGCAACCGCCTTCTGTCGGTAGCTTACAGTGTTGCTGACGCAGCCGCGGCATTCTCCGGCGCCAGGCTTCGAAGCAACCGGCATGCCTAGACGCCGCCTTTGGCCGGCAATCTGAGCCCAGGTTGCGCCATCAACCCAGGTCGCGTTCGTGCAGTTCGTCCTCGTCGAGGCCGAGGTAATGGCCCAGCTCATGGTAGAGGGTGATTCGGATCTCGGCGATCAACTGCTCGCGTGAGCGGCAAGCGCGCTCGAGGTTTCGTTGGTAGATGTAGATCGCGGGCGGGATGCCGGGCACCTCGAAAACCGACTCTTCGCGTACGTTGCAGCCCACGAAGAGCCCCAGCAGATCGGGCCCCAGAGAATCCCCCTGCGACTGGCTGAACAGCACACGCGGCGGGAGGTCCTCGACCACGATCGGCACCTCGTCCAGCTTCTCGCGCAGGGGCTCGGGCAGCTGCCGGCTTGCTCGCAGGACCGCCGCTTCGAACTCGGAACGGGAGATCCGCAGGGGCAGCGGGAACTCATCCGGATTCCGCGCGTGAGCGGCGGCGTAGTCCTGGGCAGCCTCTTCGTGGCGCCCCAGGTACTCGCGTACATGGGCCAGTTGGTGGCGCACCGTGCCCGGATCCAGATCCATCGCCGCGACCAGCGCCGTCTCCGCCTCTTCGAAGCGCGCAAGATCAAAGAGCGCCAGGCCACGATAGAAGGCGTGAAGGAGCTCATCTTCGACCGCGCCCGCGCAGGCGTCGAGCCCGACGAGGGCCTGGGCCGGCTCGCCCAGCTCCAGCCGCAGGACCGCCTGTAGAAAGCGAACCTCGGCATGGGCCCGGGTACGCCGCATGAGCCGCTCCACGGTCCGGGCCGATGCATCGAGCTCACCGGACTCGTAGGCATCCCAGGCGCTGATCAACGCCTCGATCTCATCACTCTCCAGCCCCGCGATCCGGGGTTTTTCCGAATCGGAACTCATCCTGCTTCCTCTGCCGTCGCGAGCCGCCTCCCACAGGGATGTTTGATTGTCGGCTGGCAGCGTACACCAAGACGATGCCCCGCTCCGCACATATCGGCGCCAGCGGCGGAGGCGCGCTCGCATGGGAGGGCGCGTGTAGGGTCAAGGGGAGATTGTGCGGTCGTGGATCCGCCTCTACTCTCTGGTCATCGAGAGGCGGACCGGGTCGTGCGATCCCGGCACAGGGTGTATATCGGCGATCCAGCCGAAGGGACTGAGGCAACGATCCGTGAGCGAACCCCATCCATCGAAGAGGACCTCAGGCCGCGGGGCGATTGCGAAGCGGCGCCCGGACCCCGGACCGCCCCGCGCCGGCGGCTCCCCGGCGACGCTGCCCCGCTCCCCGGTCGCGACGCGCCGGCACATACTTCTGCCCATTGGGGCCAGCGCGTTGGCCGGCAGTCAGTTGTCCTTGCTCCGCCTGGTGGATGCGCTCCCCGCCGGTCAGATGCGCTTCACCGCCTGGGTGTTCGAAGAGGGGCCGTTGCTCGCCGAGCTGACCCGTCGCGGGATCCCCCATCAACGCTTCGCCCGTTCCGTCCTGCGCACTCCATGGGGTTGGTGGCGCCTCTACCTGGCGCTGCGCCGTGAACGCCCCGATGTCATCTACCTGCACGCCAGTCGCGTTCTGGCCGGACTGGCGCGCCAGGCCGGCGTGCCTTGCTTGGAGCGGGTGAACATGCCGCGCACCGCCGGCGCCGGCGGCTGGTGCCGGTACCGGCGGCTGGATCGCTGGGCCTCGAATCTGAACAGCGGTCTTCTGCCGGTCTCCGCGGCGCTGGCGCGGCAGTTGACCGAACGGGGCGTGCCGCGTGAGAAGGTGTGCGTCATGCGCGACCTGATCCATCCTGCCCAGTTCCGCCGTCCGGAGCTGCGCGAACCCACCCGCGACGAGCTCGGCCTGGCGGGCGATGACATTCTGGTCGTCACGATCGGAAGGCTGGTGCCGCAGAAGGCGCCGGATATCTTTGCCCGGGTGGCGCGCGCGGTCGCCGCCGCCGATCGCCGCTTCCGCTTCATGTGGGTCGGTGATGGCCCGCTGGCCGATGTCCTCGCAGCGACCTCCGGTTGCCAGGATGCACCCGCGGCCGACACGATTCTGCGGCTTCCGTTCCGGCCGGATGTCGCGCCGCTCCTGGCCGCCGCGGATCTCTATCTGCAAACCTCCCGGTGGGAAGGCCTGGCCAATACGCTGCTCGAGGCCATGGCCGCCGGGCTTCCGATCGTGGCCAGCGACGTCGACGGCACCTGCGAGGCGCTGTCGCTTTATCCTCTCGGCAGGCTGGTGCCCGCGGACGATGTGGCCGCCATGGCCGCGGCCGTCAGCAACAGCGTGCGCCGCGCCGAGCCGGGAAGCGCGCCGGCCGGAATCCTGCCGGGCGCCGAGCGCCACTCAACCCCGGTCGAATTCCCGGCGATCTTCACCGCCGGCCCGGTCGTCGATCATTTCCTGCATCTGATCGAATCCGCCGCCGCGGGCCGGACAAGCGAGGTGACCCCCCAGAGCAGCGCGACCTCAGGAAGCAGCACACCCCCACGAAGCGGCGCGGACTCGGCCAGCAGCGCGACCTCAGGAAGCAGCACACCCCCACGAAGCAGCGCGGACTCGGCCAGCAGCGCGACCTCGGAGGGTGGCGCACCCCCGCGAGACGGCGCCGCCTCGAGCGGCGATGTGACCCCGGTCATCGTTCTGGCCAACGATCCCTTCCATTCCCAATGGCGGCGCAAGCAACAGCTCTATTCGCGTCTCGCCCAACGGCGGCCGGTCCTGTATGTGGACCCGCCCTTCTCGATCCTGGACTTCGCGCGCGGGCGGCGCGAGTTGGCTGCTTACCTGCGGCACCCGGTGCGCGTCGAATCCCCGACCGAAGGGCTCACCGTCCTTTCCGGTTCGTGGGGGCTGCCGGGCGAGGCCTATCGAGGCTGGATCACGACCCTGAACGCGTGGCTGCACCGGCGCTGGATCCCGCGCGCCCTGCGGCGCGCGCACTGTTCGTCGGGAATGCGTGCCAGCCGCGACATCGGCCGCTGGGAGCGCCCGATCCTCATCTGCTACTGGCCGCTGTATCACCCAGCCACTCTGGGGACCGAAGCGTCCCGGTTGATCTATGACGCCATCGACGACTATGCCGCGCTCACGCCGTTTCGACGGCTGCGGGAGCAGCTCGATCGGGCCGCGGATCAGCTCGCGGCGGACGCGGACCTGACCATCGTAACCAACGCGCGCCTGGCCGACCGATTCGCGGGCGTGGCGCGCCGGATCGAGATTCTGCCGCACGGTGTCGATCCGGGCCTGTTTCATCCTGACGCGCATCGAGGCACCCGCTTCGCTCCGCTACGCGACGCGAGCACGCTCAAGGCGGTCTTTCACGGAACCTTGGATCAGCGGCTCGATCTCGATGTATTGGCCGCCTTGCTGCGATCGGGAATCACGCTCCTGCTGGCCGGACAAGCGGGCTGGCGCACGGGCCAGCTCGACCGGCTCAGGGCCTGCGGCGACTGCCGATACTTCGGCGAGTTGGATCAGAAATCGGTGGCCGCCCTGGTCTCGGCGGCCGATGTCGGCATCATCCCCTACCGGCCCCTGAGCGGGATGGATCGCGTGCAGACCCTGAAGCGCCTGGAGTTTCTGGCCTGCGGCCTGCCGGTCGTGGCGACCGGGATGGATCCTTACCACGACTACCGGGATCAGATCATTCTGGCCAACGGTCCGGAATCCTTCGTCCGGGCGGTCCGCCGGGCCGAAGCGCTCAGCCCGCTCGATCGGGATGCACGCCTGGCGTTGGCGGGCAAGCAGACCTGGAACGCTCGCGTGGACCGGCTCGCAGCGTACCTGGAATCGTGCTGATCCGGCGGGGGAAGCAGCTGCAGGAGGCCCGGCCGGGGAATCGAGCGGCTACAGCTTCCCGGATCGCAGAATCACGAAGAGCAGCCAAAGGCCGAGCAGCCCCGCCAGCAGGAAGCCGAAGAGACCGAAGACCGGCACACCCCACATCTGGGCGCCGAGATCGGTGCGGATGATCAGCGAGGATCCCACAATGAGGGCGGCGATGATCGCGCTGAATGAGAGACGGTTGGCCGACCGCTCCAGGGTGCCAAGCACCTCATCGACACGCTGGTGATACAGGTTGATGCCGATCTCCCCCCAGCGGGCCTTGTCGAATATCTGCTGGAGGACGCGCGGCGCGGACAGGACCAGGTCGGTGTAATCTTCCACCAACTGATGGAAGCCGCGTAGAGTCTTCTTGGCCTCGGCCCGGCCGATCACGGTGTTCGTGAAGTAGGTGCGGGCAATCGCCACCACGTCAAACCGGGGATCGAGGGTCTCGGCCACACTCTCCATCACGACAACCGCCTTGCCCATGAGATAGAGGTCCTGGGGAAATCGAATGCCGAACTGGCGGATCAGCTCGATCAGGTCCCTGTAGAACTGCTCGATGCTGAGCATGTGCACCGGGATCGCGTGATAGCGATCCAGCAGATTCGAAACCGCGATGCGCAGCCCCTCTCGATCCACGTCCTTCTTGAGACGATTCAGGCGGACCAGACTCCGCACGATCAAACGCGTATCTCCCTCGAGGATCCCGCGCAGAAGGTCACCGATCTCGCCCACCAGCGTTTCGTCCAGCCGTCCCATGAGCCCATAGTCGAGCGGGACGATCACAGGCCCGGGGTGCACCCGCAGATTGCCGGGATGCGGATCGCCGTGGAAGAAGCGGTTCTCGAAGATCTGCCGCAATACGCTCAGCGTGCCGTTCTTGGCCACCAAGGTGGGATCGATGCCCGCCGCCCGCAACCGTGGGACGTCATCGATCGGAATTCCCTCGACGAACTCCATGGTGAGCACACGGGGGGTGGTCAGCTCCCAGAAGATCGCCGGCACATAGACCGTCTCGTCGGCGGCGAATTGCTCTCGGAAGCGGTGCACGTTGCGGGCTTCCTGGAGGAAGTCCAGCTCTTCCGCGATCCAACGATCGAACTCGTGCACGAGTCCGGTCGGATCGAATACGAGGCTTTCAGGCATGTGCTTCTCGAGCAGGCGGGCCAGTTCCGCGAGGATCTCCAGATCCCGCGCGATGACCGACTCGATCCCGGGCCGCTGGACCTTCACGGCCACGACCTCGCCGCGATGCGTCACGGCCCGGTGAACCTGCGCCAGGGACGCGGCGGCCTCCGGCTCCCGATCAAACTCGGCGAACGATTCCTCGAGAGATCCGCCCAGTTCCTCCTCGAGGATCTCGATGCAGGCCTGGCCATCAAAGGGCCCCACCTCGTCCTGCAAGCGGCGGAATTCATCAGCGTAGGCCTGTGGAATCAGATCCGGCCGCGTGCTCAGCATCTGGCCCAGCTTGACGAAGGTCGGTCCGAGTTCCTCCAGCGCCAGACGCACCCGCTCGAACCGGGGTCGGTCGGCCAGGCTGCCCCGCTGCGGTTTCCCCGTCCGACGACGCAGCTTCTGCAGAGCCGTATCGACATTGAGCCGCTTCGCCAGATCTCCGAAGCCGTACTTGAGCATGACGGCCCCGATTTCGCGCAATCGTCCGATGTTTCGAAGCGGTGCCTGGAGACTGAGGATCGACATGGTCGCCTACCGTCTCGTGGGCGGAAGCACCCGGCGTGCCGGCCGGCGCTTCCCGGGCAGGCCCGCGGCGCCGGCGCGCGCACCTACGAGGCGGCCTTCGAGCTGCTGCTCTTGGCTCGGGATTTCGATTCGTCCTTGGCACCCGGCCGGGCTCCACTGGCCTGGACTTCCAACAACCGATCGAGCTTCCGGTCGAGCGCCTCGAGATCGGATCGGCGCGCCAGGTGGAGCCGCTCCATGGCTTGTTCGATGGCTTGGTAGACCTTGTTGTCGAAGGCCTCCTTCTCCCGCTCCGCACGGCTCAACAAATCCTTGACGGCTTGCGAACTCTCTTCCTTGGTCATCTTGCCGCTTTCGACAAGTTCATTGATCGCCGCCTCGGCCCGCTCTTTGGTCAGAGAATAGAGGCCCAAGCCCAGGTAGAACGTCTTGGTGAATATGTCCGTCATTCCTTTCCTCCCACATCGTTAGAATCCATCGCACGCATAGGATGCGACACTGCCACGGATCGCATCAGCGGGAATGCCGGGATCCTGGCGTGGGGGAATCCCGATCCTCGGGGAACAGGTCCACACCCAGGGCGTGGGGATTTCCCCGGTAGGGGATTCGGTGGGCGGACCCTTGCGATGGAGGCCGCCGGGAAGGGAGACTGGCGGCGGATGTCGCGGCTGCCGTGCCGCTACGGGGACGGGCCATGCCGGCGACCCGCGGTGCGAGCCGAGCGGATCGGCATTCGACCGGCAACCCCGAGGGCGTGATCCAACGGAAAGGATGAAACCATGTTGAGAAGCGCATCGCACCTGAAGAACTATGTGCTCTCCGCCGCGGATGGAGAGATCGGACGGTGCAAGGACTTCCTGTTCGACGATGAGCATTGGACGATCCGCTACATGGTCGCCGATACGGGCAAATGGCTGCCCAAGAAGCGTGTTCTCATCTCGCCGCTTTCGCTGGGCGATCCCGATTGGGATTCGGGGCGATTCCCCGTGCAGCTGACCAAACAACAGATCGAGAATGCTCCGCACGCCGACGAGGACGCGCCTGTTTCGAGGCAGAAGGAGATGGAGTATTCTCGCTATCTGGGATGGTCCTACTACTGGACCGGCGTCGGGATCTGGGGCATGTACGAGCACCCCAAGCTGCTGTCGCAGCACCAGGAGGAGCTTGACGAGGACGATGCGTCAGAGAATCTCGGGGATAGCCATCTTCACTCGGTGAACGAGGTCATCGGCTACCACATCCAGTCCACCGACGGCGAGATCGGGCATGTCGAGGATTTCATCCTCGATGATGACACCTGGACCTTGCGCTATCTCGTGGTCGGCACCGGCAACTGGCTGCTGGGGCGCAAGGTGCTGATCCCGCCATCGTGGTCGGTGAAGGTCGATTGGGCTACCCGCGTGGTCGCGATCGACCTGACACAGGATCAGATCAAGCGCAGCCCCGAGTATGACCCCGCGGCGCCGATCAACCAGGAGTATGAGAAGCAGTTCTTCGATTTCTACGGCCGGCCGCTCCAGCGGAAGTAGGCGCCCGTCGGAGGTCTTCATGCGATCCATGGCGTGGATGCTGCTGCTCGCCGGATGCGGTTTCGGTCAGGGGTGCGGCCGCGACGCTGACCTGACTTTCATGACCGGCGGCGCCCCCCTCAGTGGGGGGGTGCAGTAGAGGGGGGGCGCGCCCGGCCGGCTGGTATGCAAAGGCTCTCAAGCTGTCATGAATCACCGACCGGGCTCGCGTGGGCGGCTGTCAGGCCGCATCTATGTGGAAATCCCAACTCGATTGGGGTCGCGGCCCTGAGGGCCTCGAGCCGGGAGGAACACTCCCTGGAATCCGCCGCCGCCCTGTGCGAGGATGCGCTCGCAGCATGCGGACCGGCATGTCTCGCGGGGCTCCTTCAGGACGACACGGCCAGTATGCCCGCCGTGAGCCAGCCTGTACATCCGGGGAATTCTGGTGTCTTTGTCTCGGGGTTTCTACCATATGCCCTGAGGGGGCGCGGGACACCGCCGCCACGGATCTGTTCGCCGCCGCGCTACGCTCCCGCACCCAAACTTCGGGCCATCCCCTAGCCGGTTGCCGGTGGCTCCCCGGTTGCCCGATACCATTTCTGACCGTAGCGTCGACATAGGTTGTTGCCTGTGTCAGCGATACGTCGACGGATGCCCGTCCATGCAGACAAGCAGGCGGATCCGCTGCGGCCGGAACGAGCCGCACCCACGGGCCGGGCAGGCGGTCAACGAGAATGGAAGTGGTAACGATGACCGATGAATGGATCATCCTCCCCGATCGCTATGAAGCCATCATAGCCGACCTGGACGGAGTGATCACGCAGTCGGCCGGCGTGCATGCGGCGGCCTGGAAAGAAGCCTTCGACGAGTTCCTGGTCCAGCATTCAAGGCGTACCGGCGAGGATCAGAAACCGTTCGAAGTGCCGGCTGAGTACCTGCGCCATGTCGATGGCCGTCCGCGCTACGACGGGGTGCAGACATTTCTCGATGCGCGCGGGATCTCCCTGCCCTGGGGTTCTCCCGAGGATCGTCCTGATCAGGCAACCGTGTGCGGCATCGGAAACAACAAGAACAGGAAGTTCACCGAGCGGATCGCGCACGATGGCGTCGAGCTCTTCGACAGTTCCGTGGAGTTCCTTCAACGGGCGCGTGACCATGGGCTGCGCCTCGCCCTGGTCTCGGCAAGCAAGAACGCCCGGGCCCTGCTCGCCGCCGTCGAACTCACCGACCTGTTCGAAGTCATCGTCGATGGGATCGAAGCCGAGCAGCACGATCTTGCGGGCAAGCCTCATCCGGACACGTTTCTCGAAGCCGCCCGGCGGTTGGCGGTGCCGCCCGGCCGCGCGGTCATCATCGAGGATGCCCTCTCCGGCGTCACGGCCGGACGGCGGGGTGAATTCGGATGCGTCGTCGGGGTGGCGCGCTCGGGCAATCGCCGTTCCCTGGAGCAGGGCGGGGCAGACGTGGTGGTGGAGGATCTGAGCGAGCTGACCTTGACGGCGCCGCACGAACGCTCCGCAACGCGCCGCAAGGCCTCTCTTCCAGACGCCATGCGCCTGATATCGTCCCTCGAAACCCAGCTTGCCGAGCGGCAACTGGCCGTCTTCCTCGATTTCGATGGGACGCTGGCCCCCATCGTGGATGACCCTGCCGCCGCCGAGCTGCCGGAATCGGCACGCAACGTAGTGCACAAGCTCGCCGGCTGCGTGCCGACGGCGATCGTCAGCGGCCGCGATCTCGATGACGTCAAAGGCCGGGTGAACATCGCCGGCCTCTGGTACGCGGGCAGCCATGGCTTCGAGATCCGCGGCCCTCACGGCGAGCATTTCATTCACGATGCGGCGCAGCAGTCCCTCCCGGCGCTCGACGAGGCCGAAGCCCGTCTCAGAAGCCTCGCCACGCGAGTCGCCGGGGCGGAGTTGGAGCGCAAGGGTCTGTCGCTGGCCATTCATGTGCGCAAGGTCGACGCCCGCCTGACGCCGGTCGTCAAGGATGAAGTCCACAGTGTAGCCAGCCACTATCCCGAGCTTCGCCTGTCGGAGGGACGCAAGGTCTTCGATCTGGGACCGAAGGTCGAGTGGCACAAGGGCAAGGCCATTCGCTGGATTCTGCGCGTCCAAGGGCTCGCGTCTCACACGACGCTGCCTCTCTATATCGGGGATGATGTGACCGATGAAGGCGCCTTCCAGGAGCTGGCCGGCGATGGCCTCACCATCACCGTTCTGGGGGGGCCCGTGGACACACATGCCACCCATCTGTTGCCGGATCCCCCGGCCGTCGAGGAGTTCCTGTCGCGACTGGCCCAGACACTCGTGGAGGCAGACCGTTGTCAATCTGGCGCTTGAACTACGAGGACTACCGGCCCCGGCAAGAGAAGCTTCGTGAGGCGCTCTGCACGCTTGGAAACGGATACTTCGCCACCCGCGGTGCCGGGGAGGAATCGCAGGCCGGCGATGTCCACTACCCCGGCACCTATCTGGCGGGTGGATACAACCGGCGCAAGACGGAGATCGCCGGCCATGCGATCGAAAACGAGGATCTCGTCAACCTGCCCAACTGGCTGCCGGTGTCCTTCCGCATCGAAGAGGGTCCCTGGATCGACTTCGGCCAGGTCGCACTCCTCGACTACTGTCAGACACTGGAGCTCCGCCAAGGCATCTTGCGACGCCGGGTGAGATTCCGTGACGACCAGGGGCGCATCACGCACTACACATCCCGCCGCCTGGTGCACATGAACCGGCCGCACATTGCCGCGTTGCACATCCGTTTCGAACCGGAGAACTGGTCGGGGAACGTACAGGTACGCTCCGCGCTGGACGGCCGCGTGATCAACGACAATGTCCCCCGCTACCGCGATCTCGAGAGCCGGCATCTGGAGCCGCTGGAGACACGCGAGATCGACGGCGGGATCTTCCTGAGGATGCGCACGAACCAGTCCCGCATCGAGATCTGCCAGGCCGCCAAGACCCGGGTCGGCGTCGGTGACCACGGCGCCCCACCCCCGGTCGTGAGCCGTGACGAGGCCGGCTACATCGCGCAATGCTTCGATTTTCAGGTCACGGAGGGCCAAGAGCTGGCGGTCGAGAAGGTCGTGGCGCTGTTCACCTCACGGGATCCGGCAATTTCGGAGTGTGGACTCGCGGCCGTCAAAGAGCTGAGCCGCGCCGAGCGATTCGAGATCCTGGCCCGCCAGCAGGCCACCACATGGCTGCATCTGTGGAAGCGCTTCGATCTGGAGCTGGAGGGCCCGGACGAGGAGCAGACCCGCCACACGTCGCTGGTCCTTCATCTGCATCTCTTCCATATGCTGCAGACCACCTCCCCGAATATCGTCGGACTCGATGTGGGCGTGCCGGCCCGGGGCCTCCATGGCGAGGCCTACCGCGGGCACATCTTCTGGGACGAGATGTTCATCTTCCCCACGCTCAATGTGCGCATGCCGGAGATCACGCGGGCCCTGTTGGGCTACCGCTACCGGCGCCTGGATGAGGCCCGTGCGGCCGCCAGGGAGGCCGGCTTTCGCGGTGCGATGTATCCTTGGCAGAGCGGCAGCGACGGGCGCGAGGAAAGCCAGGTTCTGCACCTCAATCCCAAGTCGATGCGCTGGGTCCGCGACCACACCCATCTGCAGAGGCATGTCAATGCCGCCATCGCCTACAACATCTGGCAGCACTACCAGGCCACCGATGACCGCGAGTTCCTCAGTTGGGCCGGGGCCGAGATGCTGCTGGAGATCGCCCGCTTCTTCGCGAGCTTGGCGACCTACAACCGCGTTCTCGATCGCTATGAGATCTGCAAGGTGATGGGTCCGGACGAATACCACGACCGGCTGCCGGGCTCGCAAGAGGCCGGACTGGACAACAATGCCTACACCAACGTCATGGCCACCTGGGTCCTGTGCCGCGCCCTGGAGCTTCTGGACATCCTGCCCGAAGAGCGTCTCGCGGCGCTGCGTGACGAGTTGAACCTCGCCGACCACGAGATCGGGACCTGGAATGAGATCAGCCGGAAGCTGCGGGTGATCGTTTCGGACGATGGCATCATCAGCCAGTTCGAGGGCTATCAGGAGTTGCAGGAGTTCGACTGGGCCGGGTATCGAGAGCGATACGGCAACATTCAACGGCTCGACCGCATCCTCGAGGCCGAGGGCGACACGCCCAACGCGTACAAGGTGTCGAAACAGGCGGATGTCCTGATGCTGTTCTACCTGTTCTCGGCCGAAGAACTCGCGGAGCTCTTCTGCCGGCTGGAGATCCCCTGGCGCCCCGAAATGATTCCGGCCAATGTGCGCTACTACCTGCGGCGAACCCCGCATGGCTCGACCCTGAGTCATGTGGTGCATGCCTGGGTGCTGGCCCGGTCCGACCGCGAACGCGCCTGGGAGCTCTTCAGCACGGCGCTGGACGCGGACATCGCGGACATCCAGGGCGGCACGACGCCCGAGGGCATCCACCTGGGAGCCATGGCCGGCACGGTCGACCTGGTGCAGCGCAACTACATGGGTCTCGAAACACGCGGGAATCTGCTTCTGTTCAATCCATGCCTTCCGACAGGGATCCATTCGCTCTGCTTGACCCTGCGCTACCGCAAGCATTCCCTCATGGTGAAGGTCACGAGGAAGCTGCTCAGGGTGACGGCCAAGGAAACCGGAACCGGCGTGGTCCGAATCGCCTATGGCCGGGAGGAGCGGGAGATCTCGGCCGGCCGGACGGTGGAATTCGATCTGCGCGGGGCGCGGGGTGCGGCCGCCGAGATCAGCGCGTCTCCAGCCATTGGACCGCGGCCCGGATCAGCATCGGGCTGTTGCTCAGACTCAGCTTGATCTTGAGGTTCTCCCGATAGGTCTCGATGGTCTTCACACTGAGGCACAGCCGGTCGGCGATCTGGCGGGTGGTCAGACCCCGTCCGATCAACTCGAAAACCTCGAGTTCTCTGTCCGATAGGGTCTCCATGGACGTCTTATCCGTCACCGAAACACCGCCGACCATCCGTCCCAGAAGCTTCTCGGACATCTCCGGACTCAGATAGACCCGGCCGGCCATGACCTGTTCGATGGCTTCGAAGATGCGTTCGGTGGCCGTCTCCTTGCTGACATAGCCCAACGCGCCGGCCTGCAACACGCGTTCGGCATAGAGGCTTTCGTCGTGCATCGAACAGACCAGGAGCTTGATCGTCTTGTCCAGCGCCCGGATCTGCTTGATGAGCTCGAGCCCGCCCACATCCTTCAA
>CAYQJL010000277.1:0-17658 GCA_964417675.1 uncultured bacterium
CAACCGTGACGAAATGGGAGGGGGCATCACACACGCCCTGTCGACGGGAGCGGGGAAGCTGACGATCGGCCCTGGAGAACGGAGGCTGGCGACCGGCCCTGGAGAACGGAGGCTGGCGTGCGGCCCAGGCGTCAGGCCGCGTCCCGCTCGAGCTGTTCGAGCCGGCCGACCAGCTGCGGATCGAACTGGTGACCCGCTCGTTCGCGAATGATGTGCAGCGCTTCATCACGATTGTACGCTGCCCGGTGCGGGCGATCGTGCAGGAGTGCGTCATAGGCATTGGCCAGTGCGAGAATCCGGGATGATTCGGGAATCGAATCGCCGGCCAGTCCCTCGGGCATGCCGCTGCCGTCCCAGTACTCATTCATGTGCAAGACCGCCGTGGCGACCTCGGGCATGTGGGCGTGCTCGAGAAGGCGCTTGACCGCATCGGCCGTGCGCTGGCGCAATGCGCTACGCTGTTGATCGTCCAGGTGGGTGGCCTCCCGGAAGAGCGATTCATACTCCTCCAGGGCCCCCAGGTCATGCAGCCGGGCGGCATACGCGATCGTCTGACGGTGCTTCTGCGGGACCCCCAGGTTCTGGGCGAGCCGCATGGCCAGGTCATGGACCCGTTCGGAGTGGCCGGCGAGATTCTCATAGCGGCTCTCGACCATCTCGATCAGCTGCGCGGTCGTATCCACGAAGGTGCGGCGGATCTCCTCGAACATCTCGGCCGTCTTGATGGAAGCGGCGGCCGATCGGGCCAACACCGACAGCAGGTGCAGATCGATCGGTTCGAGGGCGCCGCCGGCCTTGTCGCCGCCAGCGATCAGGGCCAGCGTCTCGCCCCCCAGCTTGACCGGCGAGAGATGGGTGAAGCCGGCCGAGGACAGCTTGAAGAACTCCTCGGAGGCTCGCGGGTAATCGGCGAACTCGTCGATACTCATGGTGCGGGCTTCCAGCGTGAGGACCTGGGCCAGGAAGCCCTCGGTATCGAGCGCCAGATTCAGGATCGCGGATTCGCCAATGCCCCGCCAGACCTCGGGCCGGAACTGCTTGGCGTGCTGGTCGCGCGTGAAGATACAGACCTGCTCGATCTCCACGTCGGACATGATCGCGTGGACGAAACTCTCGAGAATCCCAAGGAGATTCTGCCGCTCGCCGGCCTGTTCCACCCTCTGCAGCACAGCTCCAATGCGCAGGAGATTGGCATGCATCTCGGCGTGGGCATGAACGAGCTGATCCCGCTGCCGCGACACCTCCGCCTCCAGGGCATGGGTGCGCGTACGCAACACCTTCTGATCGCTGACCCGGTCCAGAATGCGGCGGATCTTCATGATCAGTTCACGAGGCGAGAAGGGTTTGCTTAGAAAGTCGTCGGCTCCGAGGCGCAACCCTTGGATGCGGGTCTCGTTGGCCAGGTTGCCCGAGATGAGGATCACCGGCAGCTTGCACAGGTCCGGGCGGCTGCGGATCTGTTCGAGGACCAGGAATCCGCTCTTGCGCGGCAAGCGCACATCCAGGACGACCATGTCGGGCACATGCTGCTCGATGCGCTCCAACGCGCTGTCGCCATCGTAGGCCGTCTGGACCTGATACCCCCGCCCGGTCAGCGTGATTTGCAGCAGCTCGATGACGCGAACATCGTCATCGACCACCAGGACCGTTTCCTGAGCTTCGGTTCCCGAAGGGGTCTGCGAAGAGCCATGTGTCGTCTTGCGCGTCTGCATGGATGACCGATCCCCCTGCCGATTCGTCCTGCCACAGGGAACGCAGCCACGTCACGACCGACTCCACTTCCGTTCGCTCGAACGGACGCGGCAGCGCTGCCCCTTCGGAGGAGTAGACGCCGGCAGCCGGAACCCGCAGCGTGCCGTCCACGGTCAGCAGAATCAGCGGCACACGCGTCGAATGAAACGCCGGGTGCGTACTCCAATGATCCCGGAGACTCTCGTCCAGAAAGAGAGCCCCGGCACCCTCAAGATCGGCAGGCAGCAGGGGATCATCAAGATCTCGCGCCTCGAGCACCTCAATTCCCGCGCCGTCGAGATGGCGCATCAGAAACCGGCGGGCCAGTGCCGAGGGGGACACAACCCACACCTGGGAGGCCCCGCGCGGAGGCTCCTCACCAGGGGCCGGCGGCCCGGACGACGGACGCGGCGCCTCGCGGGGCGCCGCCTGGGACGCGGTCCCGCGAGGCAGGTCGCGGGGCGCCGCCTGGGACGCGGCCTCGCGAGGCAGGTCGCGGGGCGCCTCGCGGCGTGCCGCGGGGGGCGTCTCGCCGGACACCGACTCCGTAACTTCTTCTATCAACGTGTGTTTCGTCGTTTCGCCTTCGGGGGCTCTGACGTTCGCGGCATCGGCCTGCGCCCAGGTGGAAGCCAGGGTCGGCATCTCGGACAGATGGGTCACCCAGGAGATATCGTCGGTCCAATCGTGCAGCTCCTTGGCCGACCAGATCCCCCGAACGCGCTTCACCCGCAGCCGGCGCACATGCTCGCCGTCATTGAGAATGAACGCCTCGGGAGCGCCGGCCTCCGAAAGCTGCGTCTCGGCGATCCACCCCCACGGAATCGCCAGCCGCTGGTCCGCTTCGCCCACGCACACCAGATACAGACGGCCGGAATCCACCACCGGGTCCGGGCCGGCCGACATCCCCGCGTCGGGCAGCTCCGCGATGGTCTCCGGCTTCGCTCCCTCTTCCGGTGGTCCATCCACTGGCCGCGCGGAACGGTCCACGCGCGGCTCCTGCTCGCCGGGCCCCTCGAGCTCGGTCATCGGCGTGGGTCGCAACGCGGGATCCACCGGCGGTTCGGTCATCGGCGTGGGTCGCGACGCGGGATCCATCGGCGGTTCGGTCTCAGGGACAGTCTCACCCTCGATATCCCAGGTCCGGCCGGGGGCGTCCTCATCCTCCTCGCCGAGCATCGCGGCGAACTCGGCATCCAGCCTCCGGGCGATCTCATCGGCCGATCCGGCCGGCGACTGCGCTGCGGTCGACTCCGCAGGCGGCGGCGCCGACTCCGCGGACGACGGCGACTCGGGCGGCGGCGCCAACTCCGCGGACGACGGCGACTCGGGCGGCGGCGCCAACTCCGCGGGCAACGGCGACTCGGGCGGCGACTGCGCGGAGTGGGAATCCGTCATTCCAGGCTGCGGCTGCTGTCGGGCCGCGACAACCGGGTCGGGCTCGGTCGGGCCTTCCTCGACCGGAGAGTCGCCGGTCGAGGCATCCCCAGCACCCCGGGGTTCGACCGGGGGAGCGGCCGCCGGTGGCGGAGTGTCGATCCGCACCGCGCGCTCCATCGATTCGACCGGGGCCAGCTCTCCGGCGCGCGGGGCACCGATCAGACCGCCGACCTCCTGGATCATTCGTCCCATGAGGTCGAGCAAGCGGGCAATGCGCTGCTGAACTTCGTGATCATTCGGATGCGTCAACCTTGCTGTCCTCCCATGGCGAACTCCTCGTCCCGCAGACCCCATCCTGCAATTCACCGACCCTGACCGTCAAGGTCCGCAGTCGCTCTCCAAGCCGGCCCCAGGCGTGCCTCAATTGTACCGCTTCTCGCGACACAGCGCCGGCTTCTTGTCCGGAACCGGACAACGCCGTGCCGAGCTGGGACAGCGTCGACGCCACCTGGTCCACGGTCGCGGCCCTTCCGGCGACCACCTTGGAGACATGGTCGCTGAGCATGGCATGGCTCTCTTCGATCCACCGTTCCCAACCCACTCTCCGGTCGGATCGGCCCTGGGCGTCCAGCAGTGCGCTGACCTCCGCGCGCCAACGCTCGATGCCCAGACGCAGATCTTCCAACAAGGACAGCAATTCATCCCAGGCCAGCCGGCGCTGGGCGGCCCCGTTGAGCATGCGCTCGAGCCGCTCGAGTTCGATCCCGATCTCGGTCTGCATGAGGTAACTGCGCTCGGCACGCCTGACGATCTCATCGACCGCCAGCGTTTCCTCCCGCCAATCCTGCTCGAGCAGGCCACGGAGACGGTTGACGCTTTCATTGGCCGCCCGGACACGCTCGCCGCGCGCACGGAAGAAGTCAAGCAGCCGCCGGGTCAGCGGGTGCATCGCACCCTCGGCCGGCCAGCGATCGGGGGGCAACTCTCCGCTTTCAACGGCATCCAGCACGGCGGTGACTTCGCTGCGCAGTGACTCGAGCTCCTCCATGGCGGTCGCCCCCGACAGATTCTGCCGGATCAGTACCCGAACGCGCTCGCAGAGAACGCCCAACTCCCAGTCGGCGGCCGGCGGCGGCAGTTGGCTCAACATGCGCACCTGGCCGGCATTGATCGCCCGCAACAGCCAGCCCACCGGGCGGGTGAACCGATCTCCGGTGTGCAAGGCAAGACCGATCGAGAGCAAGAGCGACAGGAAGATGCCGCCCATGACAATGAGGCGCACGCCCGTGGCCGGCAGGCCGGCGAAATCACTGGCACCGGCAAGCAGATGCTCGGTCAGAAGAACGAAGAGGGATCCCAACAGGACCACGGGAACCATGAACGCCACAAGCAGGCGCGCCCGAAATCCGCCCGGTCGGGAGGATTTCTCCGGCTTGCTTCGCCAGGTGCCCATGGCCGCTCTCCCAGGCTTCAAGACCGCAGAATGCATGGAGAAACCGGGCTGCACATGCAGATCGCAAGTGCCAAATGCGGCCGCCGGCGCGAGCAGCCCGGCACGGATGCGCTTCCTGTTCCCGGCTCGTGGGCGCGCGGGAAATCTTTCCCGGGGAGAAACCAGGCGCGCTGCGCGGTGGGCGAGTCGGTTCGCGACGCACCTGACGGGGCCCTATCGCTTAGTGTCCAAGCTGCTTAGCGGCATGACCCCCCATGGGTGCCGGGTGCAGACCCTGCGCGCCGGCAGGCCAACCGATGCGTCACCCAACGCCACCCGTACCGACCCGGCGGCGCCGGCCAGGCAATCCTGGCACAGCCGTTGCTGAGTCTCCCCGCCAGAACCCGGCAGTCATGAGCATGAGAGCAGTACAGCAGGGTGTCAAGGGAATCTGAAACACAACAGGGATGCGCTCGATTCGACAGGGAGTTTTCAGACTGATGTCCACCCGCAGCAACTACATCGATCTGGCCGGCAAGGCTCGGGACTTGAAACCGACCTACTACTTCATGATGAAGTGCCTGCTCTACTCACGAATGGAAACCGGTCTGGTGTCGAACAAGGACTACTACGACGAAGACGTCAACGTCTACATCGCCCATCTGCTCAACTCCTTCATCAATCCGGAGTACATTCGGCGCGCCTCGAAGTATCTCTCGCGCTATGACAGCGAAGTCTTCACCCGTCTGGCCGATTCCCGGGACGCGCGCTTGAAATACACGCTGTACAAGACCAACGCGGACTTCCTCCTGGTTTCTCTGGGCATCTTCGACAACCCGGTGGCCATGGATCCCGTGAATCCGTCATCGCTGGTATCGCCGGAATCCCAGATCTTCCAGCCGTCGGAGGAATCCTACGTCGGCCGCGGCAAGACCTACTACCGCTTCGCCTACAGCTACAGCCAGAAGATCCACGATCCGAACATGGCGATCACGGAAGTGCTCGAGAAGCTGAGCGTCGGATTCGAGAAGTACCTGCGCATCCTCGCGCACATGCGCGGCGAATATTTCAACCTGATGGAGAAGCTTTCGCACGGCGAGGTCTACCACCTGGAACGATCAATGAACGCGTCGCAGCGCAGCGCGAGCCTGCGGCGCAAGCAGGACGAGTTCCTGGACCTGTACACAGAGTGGAAGAGGAGCCAGGACCCCATCCTCAAGGGCAAGCTGATGGCCGTGGTCGAGCAGATCCGGGCGCTCGACCCCAGCTTCACGTTCGACATCCCGGCGAACTCATCGGAGAACCGCGCCTCATAGTCTGACCGGGCGCGGAGTGGCGCCACCCCTTCGCGGCACGCCGTCACCAACCGCGGCGCGCCGGGCCGACTCCGCGCCCCGCACCTATCGCCGTGACATGCACGGGAGGCATGTCACGAGCCCCGTTGGCCCGATCACCTCCCCCCGGCCCCCGCCCCCAGTCGCGATCTGCGGAACGCTGACTGGGGGCGGCTGCCGTTCTTCCCAGCCCATGGGAAGACGGGTCTCGCTCGGGACCGATCGAGAGCGCCCGCGCAGGGAGGCGCGGGCGAGGCTCAATCGATCTGGTAGTTGGGAGCTTCCTTGGTAATCGTCACGTCGTGCGGGTGGCTCTCGCGCAGGCCCGCGCCGGTGATCCTGATGAACCGGGTGCGCGACCGCATCTCGTCCACGGTGCGTACGCCCACATAGCCCATCCCGGCCCGCAGGCCCCCGACGAGTTGGTAGATCACCGCGCTGACCCGGCCCCGGTAGGGCACACGCCCCTCGATGCCCTCGGCCACCAGCTTGCGGGAATCCATTTCGTCACTCTGGAAGTAGCGGTCCGCGCTGCCGGCCTTCATGGCGCCCACCGATCCCATGCCGCGATAGCTCTTGTAGGTCCGGCCCTGCAGGAAGATCGTCTCTCCCGGGCTTTCCTCGGTCCCCGCCAGCAGGCTGCCGGCCATGACCGCGCTGGCACCCGCGGCGAGGGCCTTGGCGACGTCCCCGGAGTGCTTGAGGCCGCCGTCGGCGATCACGCGAACGCCGTGCCTGTCCGCTTCCGCGGCGCAATCGATGATCGCGGTGATCTGGGGCACCCCCACGCCGGCCACGACCCGGGTCGTGCAAATCGCGCCCGGTCCGATGCCCACCTTGATCGCGCTGGCGCCCGCCTCGATCAGATCCCGGGTGGCTTCGGCAGTGGCCACATTGCCCGCCAGGACCGGAATCGAAGGGAATGCCTCGCGCAGGGCCTTGAGCGTTCCGATGACATTGGCCGTGTGACCGTGGGCGCTGTCGATCGCCAGAACATCGACGCCCTTGGCGACCAGCGCCTCCGCCCGCTCGAGAGCGGCCTTCCCCACGCCGACCGCCGCGCCCGCCAGCAGCCGTCCCAGTCCATCCTTGGCCGACCGCGGGTAGGCGATCCTCTTCATGATGTCCTTGACCGTGATCAGGCCCCGCAGCCGGTACTGGTCATCGACGACCGGGAGCTTCTCGATGCGGTGCTCATGCAGCAGGCGCCGGGCGGCCTCCAGGCTGGTGCCCTCCGGGACGGTCACGAGGTTCTTGCTCGTCATGACATCGCGGATCAGCACGCTGCGGTCATCGATGAAACGCAGATCGCGATTGGTCAGGATCCCGACCAGCGTCTCTCCCTCCGTGATCGGCACGCCCGAGACGCGATACTGCTCCATGATCGTGAAGGCGCGCGCCACCGGCACGTCGGGCGGAAGCGTGATCGGATCGGTGATCATGCCGCTCTCGGAGCGCTTGACCTTGTCGACCTCGTCGGCCTGGTCCTCGACGGAGAGATTGCGGTGGATGATCCCCAACCCCCCCTCGCGGGCCATGGCGATCGCCATGCGGGATTCGGTCACTGTATCCATCGCGGCGCTGATGATCGGCGTGTTCAGGTGCAGGCCCGGGCACAGCTCGACCGACGTGTCCGTCTCACTGGGCAATACCTCGGACTTCTGAGGAATCAGAAGCACATCGTCGAAGGTCAGGCCGGCCTTGATCGCCCGATCGTCCATCCTTGCCGCTCCTCCCTGGTCGCAGATACAAAAATGGGCCGACGCGCACCCTCGCCGGCCCCGGGGCTATCCATGAGCGGAGGTCATCGCCCCTCCGACGCAGCATCCGGCTTGACGATCAGCCCTTCGCGGGTCGAGAAGTAGTAGTTCAATCCGATGCGCACATCCAGGAAGAGATCATCGTCGCCCAGGGCGGCCTTGAAGTCGTCAGCGCGGGTCGAGAGGATGTAGGTGGCCGAGAGCTGCTGGGTCATGGTCACATGCTCGCTCACATGCAACTCACCCACCAGACCGAGAAACGCCCCCGGCTCGGTCGCATGGTACTCCTTCTGCGTGATCTCATCGCGCAGGAAGACACTGTGTCGGCGCCGGCCCCACACGTAGGCGCCGGCCCCGAAATTCACCGAGGTCGTGGCACCCCAGTACTCCCCGATGCGCCGTTCCAACCCGACGGTCGTGGGAATGACCCAATGCACCAGGTCATCGCTGTCCGCATAGCTGTTCCAACCGAATCCGGTCTCGACCGTACCGACCCAGGTATCATTGAATCGGTAGCGGAAGACCAGCTTGCCGATCGGCCGGATCTGGGCGGCGTTGCCCTCCCACTCGCGCGCATCCGCGTCGGCCAACCAGCGCATGGCTCCCAAACTGACGCCGAAGCTGCCCAGCCCGTTGAGATCCGAATGAATGCCGGCGTGGCAGGGGGCCGGTAGTGCCAAGGTCAACAAACACGCAACCAGAAGACATCGCCTCTTCATCCCATGACCTCTTCATTCTTGGCTCACCGGCGTCCAGAGGCCTGCTGCCGGGGACGGAGCGCCAGCGCGCCCCACCGTGCAGAAAACCCCGTCCAGATACTTAATCGCTGCACTATATCCGCCCGGCAGAACCCATGTCAAGGTGGCGCCACCCGCGGGCGCGGCGGCGATCCGCCGCCCGCGGCCGACGGTCCAACTCCCATTCGTTCACCAGGGTGGAGCAAACCCAGGACTCCTCGATCCGCTTGCTCCTTCCGAAAAATGCTGTTGCTCCGCAGGGGAGCCTTTCGCTACATTCCAGTGCTACCGGCGGCGTAGCTCAGTTGGTTAGAGCAGCGGAATCATAATCCGCGTGTCCGGGGTTCGAGTCCCTGCGCCGCCAAGTCCCTCTCCAGGACGTCGACCCGCAGTATAGGTTTCTCTCCGGGTTGCGGAGCACCCGGCAGACGGCTTTGTGGTTGACCATCACTGATCAGCGGCCGGATTCGTCCGGGCAGGCAGCATGAGACTCAGAACCCGGCTCTTTCTCGCGTTCTTCCTCTTCGCCTTCCTTCCGGTGGCACTCTTCTCCTATCTCAGTCTTGAGCTTGCGATTGGGAGTCTGGAGCGTATCGCCTCGCCCGGCCTGGAAGAGGCCCTGCTCGATGCGCGCGCCCTGGCCGATGCCACCCTGCAGGCCTACGCGGCCACATGCCTGGAGCTGACCGCTCCCATCGGCAGCCATGACCACGCCGCAGCCTATCTGCTGCCGGGTCTGGATATCGCCGTCATGGCGTCGGCCGGTGACACCACCGTCGCTGGACGAATGCCCGGACAGGAACCCGTGCCCGGACAGGAACCCCATCCCGGACAGCGGCCCCATCCCGGACAGGGACCCATGCCCGGACAGGAACCCATGCCCGGACAGGAACCCACGCCCGGACAGGGACCCATGCCCCCACCGGGCCCGGCGCCGCGGTGGCTTGCGCCGGAGTCTCTCGTGGATCGCCTGCTCGCCCTCCCCATGCCCGGCACGGCATCCTCCTCCGGCTGGATCGCCCTCGAGGAGCATCTGCTCGTATATGCCCAGCGCGTCGCCCCGGGCCGGCGGGTCATCACCGGATGCTATCTGCCGGCCGGCCAGGGACGCCTGCTCGCGGAGCTGGCCCTGCACCTCCAACGCTTCGAAGAGCTGAAGCTGATGAGGGGCGGCGGCCGCCGGATGCTTCGGGCGCTGTGGGGAGTGGTGAACCTGTTCTACCTGCTCGGCATTCTGCTGGTGAGCCACCTGACCGCTCGCGGACTCACGCGGCCCCTGGCCGACCTCGAGCAGGTGGCCGCGCGGGTTGGGCCCGGCAACTGGGACATCGGAGTCCGGGACGTCCGCCATGATGAGATCGGCACACTGGAGCAGGCCTTCGTCCGCATGTCCCACCGCCTGCGCGAGGCCACCGAACGATGGGTGGCCTCCGAACGCGCCGCCGCCTGGCAAGAGACCGCTCGCGCGATCGCCCATGGCATCAAGAACAGCCTGGCGCCGCTCAAGCTGGCCCTGGCCCGCATCGACCCGGGCTCGGGCGCGGATCCGGCCCGGCCGGATCCGCTCGACACGGTCCGCTCCGAGCTCGAGCGGCTCGAGAAGATCGCCCGCGACTTCTCCCGCTACGGAAGGCCGCTGGAGGTGCGCCCGCAGGCCGCCCCGCTGAACCCGATCGTGCAGCAGGCCGTACGGCTGTGCGAGGGGACTCCCGGAGCCGAGCAGATCCGGCTCGATCTGGCGCAGGATCTGCCGCGGCTGCGAACGGACCCGCATGCCTTGCGGGAAGCCCTGGTCAACCTGATTCGCAACGCCTGCGAGGCGGCGGAAGGCAGCGACACCCCCGCGGTCACGGTCACCACCGCGCGGGCCGGGGACGGAATCGAGATTGCCGTACAGGATCATGGTCCCGGGCTGGCCGAGCAGGTCAAAGACCGCCTCTTTCAGCCGTATGTGACCACCAAGGCGACTGGAACCGGCCTGGGCTTGCCCATCGTGAAGAAGATCGTGGAGTCCCTCGGAGGCACCGTCACGTGTGAAACCGGTGACCGGGGGAGCACCTTCCGGCTCTGCTGGACCGGCGAGACCCTGGAGAGGGCCCTGGACGAGAGGAACCCGACGTGAGCGATCCCACCGACATGACCGATCGATCCACAGCGAACGATCCGTCGCCGCCTCCACCGGCCGACCTGCTGCTGATCGACGACGATCCGCTCTTCCGCGACGAGATGCGCCTGCTTCTGGAAAGCGCGGGCTATCGGGTTCAGGCCGCCGGAACGATCGCGCAGGGCCGCCGGATCTTCGCGGCCGCGGCCCCCCCGGTGGTTCTGCTGGACATCGAGCTTCCGGATGGGAAGGGCAGCGCCTACTTGCCCGAGCTCCTCGGCGGGGCCGAGCCCCCCGAGGTGGTCATGGTCTCGGGCGCCGCCTCGCTGCAGGAAGCGGCGGATTCGATCAAGCACGGGGCCGCCGATTTCCTGGAGAAGCCGTTCGAGCCGCACCGGCTGCTCTCGATCGTCAACAGCGCCATGCGCATCGCCCGCCTGCGCAAGAGCAACCACGAGCTGCTGGCCGGACGGCTGGCGGCCTATCCCCTGATCGGGGAATCGGACATCATGAACCGGCTGCGCGCGCAGATCCAGAGCCTGGCGAACCGTGACGTCCGCATTCTGCTGCTCGGCGAGAGCGGCACGGGCAAGGAGAATGTGGCCGGTCAGATCCACTTGCGCAGCGGCCGGGCCCAGGGGCCGCTCGTCACGGTCAACTGCGCGGCGTTGCCGGGCGACCTGGTCGAGAGCGAGCTGTTCGGCCACGAGCGGGGCGCCTACACCGGCGCTGTGCAATCGCGGGCCGGACGCTTCCGGCAGGCGCAGCACGGCACCCTGTTGCTGGACGAGATCGGAGACATGCCCGCGGCCATCCAACCGAAGCTCTTGCGGGTGCTCGAGAGCGGGCTGGTCACACCGGTGGGCGGCACCCGGCCCCTGGCGGTGGACGTCCGTGTGATCAGCTCCACGAACCGGGATCTCGAGGCCCGGATCGCCGCCGGGCACTTCCGGGCGGACCTCTTCTACCGGATCAACACCGTGCCCCTGCGGCTGCCAGCCCTGCGCGAGCGCCGCGAGGACATCCCGCATCTCGCCGACTTCTTCCTCACCCGGCTGTCATCCGGCAACGATGACGACGTCAAGACCCTGACCCCGGAGGCGGTCGATGCGTTGATGACCCACGACTGGCCCGGCAATGTCCGCGAGCTGCGCAACCTCATGGAGCGTCTCTTCTATCTGACCCCCCACGACCGGATCGAGTCGGCCGACGTGCGAGCCGCTCTCGGGCAGACGCCGGCTCCCGAATCCGACCCGCGGGCCGTGGACGGCGGGGCCCGGGGCACGGCGGCCCCGGGGTCGCCCGAGAAGCACCGGCTCGCACAGGCCGTCGAACGCTTCGAGCGGGACTATCTGGGCGGACAGCTTCGCGCGCACGAGGGCAATGTCACGCGCCTGGCCGAGACGTTGCGGATGGATCGCGGCAATCTCTACCGCAAGCTCAAGCGGCTCGGCCTGCTGTCCGCATGACAACAACCTCGGCGCCGTCGCTGTCGCCGCAACAACGTCGGCGCACGGAAGGCGGGCGCCGCAACCGCCCAAGAGACCGGCCCACCGGCGGATGGGTTGCCGGTGCCCTCCCGGCATGCTCTCTGCTTCTTCGTCCCGCGGAAGAACCAGCAACCCGGCGGAGGGACAGAACCATGAGGCACTTCACACCCCACCCACAGACGCTCACGGCCGCCGTGGCCATCGCCGCGCTGGCCTTCACCCCGGGCGCCGCCGCGATCCCGGCCGGGCATGAAGACGCTCGGATCGCACAGATCATCCAGATCGAGATCGACGACCAGGAGGGGCTCCTGCGCGTGGAGAGCACAGCCGGTACGAGCACTGTGGCCTTCCAGGTGCACGACCTGCGCCTGGTGGGCGGCGATCTGCTGATCGACGGCCGCGCGGGTGAATCGGTGAGCTTCAGCCGCCGGCATCTGCGGTTCGATCAGGAGCAGTTCGAGTTGGGCGAGCTCTACATCGACTCGGTTGCCGAGGAGGACGGCCGCGTCACGGCGCGTCTGGCCAATCGCCTGGACTCCGACGCACGCCCGCTGCGCGCGCACCGCGCCCGCGTGGAGGTCGGTCGTGACCTGCATGTCGCTGCCGACGATTTCGTGCTTGGGGATGCCATCTGCATCGGCGGAGACATCTACATCGATGGCGAGGTCCGCCGCACGGTCCTCTCCTTCTTCGGCAATATCGATGTCTCCGGGGACGCTCGCATTCACGGCGCGGTGGCGGCCCTGGCGGGCCGGGCTTGCGTGGATCGGGACGCGCGCGTGCGCGACGGCATCTTCAGCACGAGCGAATCCCCCCCGCGCCACCGCCGTCCGGCGCGCTATGACCTGGATTGGGACAGCCAAGGCCTGCTCGACATGCACGGCTACTACAACCGCGTCGATGGCGCCTGGCTGGGGCTGCAGCTGACCATCGCCGATCCGGACTCGGTTCTGCCGGCCTTCCGTGCCCGCCTGGGCCGCTCCTTCATGCGCGATCGCTGGGACTACGCCCTGGGTGTGCACCAACGCTTCCTCGAGTCCTTTCCCATCACCGTCGGCGGGCGCTTCTACCGGGAGCTCACATCGGATGACTTCTGGCTGGCCCCCCCAGAGGAGACCAGCCTGCTGGCGCTCGTGGCCGCCGAGGACTACGGGGATTACTACCTCGAGGAGGGCGGCGCCGGATTCCTGACCGTCGAGCCCCTGCGAGACCATCGCCTCGGCGCCGGCTACCGGTTCGCCGAGCTGAGCTGGATCGATCACTACCCGAACCTGTGGCATCTGTTCGATGCCCACAAGCGCTTCCGTCCGAACTACTCGTCGGTGCCGGCCGACAGCATGGCCGCCGGGATCGGCGACTTCGACAGCAAGCTGGGGGAACTGACGCTCTGGTATCAATTCGCCCGCGTGGACGACGAGGCCGATCCCCGCGACGGTCTGCTCGTGCGGGCCGAGTATCGCCGGGCCGGAGACGATCTGAAGGGCGACCATTCGTACGAGCGCTACAGCGCCCAGCTGCAGCGCTACCAGCCGCTGGCGCAACTGGGCAGCCTCGCCCTGCGCGTGAAGTACGGCGGCAGCAGCGGCAACCTGCCCCTCTTCCGCAAGTTCTATCTCGGAGGCTCGCGCACGATCCGCAGCCTCGACGAGAAGAGTTTGATGGGCGAGCAGATGATCCTGGGAAACATCGAATACATTCCCCACATGCTTCTGGAGGATTTCCGCCCCTATGTCTTCTATGATGTGGGCAAGACGACCGGGCCGGAGGATGACATCTTCCTCGACGGCGTTGTGCGTTCCTCGATCGGGCTGGGACTCCGCTTGGGCAAGGAGATTCGGGTCACCGTCGCCAAGTCCCTCGAGGACAGCGGCGCGGATCCCAAGCTATGGGTTACGTTCGGAAAATCGTTCTGAGAACCCTGTGGGGTGGGCTCCTGGGGTTCGTCCTGGGAGGGGCGGCGCTGCCGCCGGCCGCCGGGGCCGAACCGCCGCAGGTGGTCTGTTTCCTGTACGCCGACAGCGTGGCCGCCGCCGTCGATGCCCGCTCTCTGATCACCGCCGCCCGCTGGGAACGTCTCGATGACGGATACCCGCTCAGCTTCGAGCTCCAGCTGTCCCTGTTCCGCCGCGTACCGGTCTGGTTCGATGAACGCCAGGCCGCGGCTGGCCTGCATTGGCGCATCTTCCGACGGAGACTCGATGGGCGCCTGCAGGTGGATCTGCACAGCTCGCGCGGACGTCGGTGGACCCACCAGTGCGAAACCGCGGAGGAACTCGTCCGCGCCCTGGACGCCCAGCTCACCGTGCTCCTGTGCCCGCGCCGGGATCTCACGGCACGCGGCCGCTACTTCGCCAAGGCGGAGCTGTCCTACCGCACGCTGTCCTTCGATGATGTGGTCGCCGCCGATCGCTGGCTCACCGAGGGACGCGCACCTCGCGAGTCAGCCGCCGCCGAGCGCTCCACGGGCCAGGCGGCGCTCGGGCTGCTGTGGGACCTGGCCGGTTTGCGGCCGGAGAAGGAGATCGGCGAGAGCGAGACCTTTCGCCCGGAGGAGCTGCGCACGGTGGAACCACCCGCCCGATAGCCCCGCTGGATGCCCCGCTACCCTCTACTCCCCGCGCGCGGATGGCCCGCCGAGGCGGCCGGGCGACACCGACCGGGCGGCGCGACCGGGCGACATCGACCGGGCGACACCGACCGCGCGACACCGACCGCGCGACACCGACCGCGCGACACCGACCGGGCGGCGCGACCACGCGATGGATCCACGCCACAGCCGGCCAAACCCCCTGCGGGCGCACACCGATCCTGCTCCGTGCGTGCAAGATTGACGATTATTGACAATTGACGCTTGCCTCCACAAGGATCACATTAGTGTTGCATCTGCGTACTTTGTGGCAGCACGGTGAGGGAGGTGCCCCATGGTTTCTCTGATGGGTTGGAGGGCATCGCTGCTGTTGGCGACCGCTCTTCTGATTTCACCGGCGGCGATTACGGCCGCTGCCGAGATGGGTGTGAATGAGGGTGGCTATCTCATGTGCCATGCCGACGCGTCCATCGAATACGATCCGGCCTATCCCGGTCCGGAGTACTACATCGACCTGTTCCCCGCCGGCTGCCCGGAGATCTCGCCCGACAGCTGCGGATACTACCGGCTGCTGCATGATTGCCACTATGGCGAGGATCTGCATCCGACGCTGTCCTATGAAGCCCCCAGCCTCTTCGGGCAGACCGGCCTGGGGTGGATCTGCGCCGTCTTTCCCGACACGACCTGTGTGGAGCTGCACGTCGTCGAGTTCGGCCTCCAGTTCGTGGAAGGCGCCGTGGAGGTGTTCGACTGGGGCCACGATGCCCTGCATGCCTTCCCGCATGTCATGTGGCCGGGCAATGTCACCGGCATCCGCATGGTGTTCGATCCTCCCAAGACCAGCCACGTGATTCCGCTGGTCTGGTTCGCGGCGCGGACCGATGCCGGGAACGGCCGCGTCTGGGTGGGGCCCTATCCCGAACACGGTCAGGTTCTCTTCTATGCCTACGGCTCGGACGACCCGCAACGGGCCCTGCGCCCGTACCCATCCTGGGGATTCAATCTCGCCGGGTCCAATCCGTCCATCACGATTCATCCCTTCGAACGGGTCTGCTGCGTGGGATTCCTGTGCTCGATCGCCGAGGAACAGGACTGCCAGGCCATGGGCGGGATCTGGCTGGGGTCTGACATCCGCTGCGACCCGAACCCCTGTGACCTGATCGTCCCACGTCACCGGAGCTCGTGGGGTACCATCAAGTCGTTGTATCGCACGATCACGGCCGACTGACGCGTGCCGCACACGCGGCGCCTCTCGAAGAGCCGCCGCCGGAGAATCTTCGCCGATGAGCGATCTGCGCAAAGCCCTGCAAGAAGCCGGCCTCGTGTCGGAGAAGCAGATCCGCCAGGCCAAGCACCAGGAGCGCGTGGAGCGCAAGGATCTGGGTCAGGAGGGCCTGGCGGCGCAGCGCCGGCAGCGGGAGGCCGAGCAGCTGGCCGAGCTAGCACAGAAGCGTGAAGCCGACCGGCAACGCAACGAGGCGCGCCTGGAGGAGAAGGCCGCCGAGGGCGGCCGCGGCCGTGTCACTTCGCTCCTGCGCGAGGAGAGCCTCATCGAGCGCGAGGCCGGCCCCAAGCGTTTCTACTTCGCGCTGCCCGATGGGCGGATCACGTTCCTGGAGGTGTCCCCCGGACTGGCCCGCCGGCTGACGCAAGGCGATGCCGCGATCGTGGACGCCGCGGGCGTCATCAAGGCCGGCTTCACGGCCGTCTCCGGCAAGGCGGCCGTCGAGCTGGAGCGCCTCGATCGCAAGCGCATCCTGATGTGGAATGCCCGGCGCTGAAGAAGCCGGCTACTCGACGCTCGTGACGGTCTCCTCGAGAGCCGCGCGCCGTGACAGCTTGATCTTCCCGTCCGGGCTCACCCCCAAGACCTTGACCTTCATCATGTCGCCGACCGCCGCGACCTGGCCCGGGTCGGAGACCGTTTGCTCATCGAGCTCGGAGATGTGCACGAGGCCCTCGATCCCGTGGAAGAGCTCGACGAAGCAGCCGAAGCCGGTCACCGAGGTGACCCGCCCCTGGTACACGCTCTCGACCCGCGGTTCGCCGGTCAGAAACTCGATGCGCGCCAGCGCCTCCTGCAACTTGGCGCCCGGGGCGGCATAGATGCGCAGCTGCCCGTCCTGGCCGACATCGATCTTGACGCCGGTCTCCTGCTGGATGCCCTGGATGTTGCGCCCGCCCGGACCGATCAAATCCCGGATGCGGTTCTCGCGGATGCGCCGGGTGATGATCTTGGGGGCGTGGGCGGGCGCCTGGGTGCGCGGCATCCCGCAGGCCTGCTCCATCGCCGCGAGGATGTGCAAGCGGGCCGCGCGGGCCTGCTCCATGGCGCGCGCCAGGACCTCGGCCGGTAGGCCGCCGATCTTGTTGTCCAGCTGGACGGCGGTAACGCCGGCCGAGCTGCCGGCCACCTTGAAATCCATGTCGCCCAGATGGTCCTCGTCGCCCAGGATGTCCGAGAGGATCGCGAACTGCCCTTCGGCGGCGATCAACCCCATGGCGACTCCCGCCACCGGCCGGCGAAGCGGAACGCCGGCGTCCATCATCGCGAGCGTGCCTCCGCAAACGGTGGCCATCGACGAGGAACCGTTCGAGGCGGTGATCTCCGATTCGATCCGGATCGTATAGGGGTAGTCCGCGGGCCGTGGCAGGACCGGCAGTAGCGCCCGCCGGGCCAGCCAGCCGTGCCCCACCTCCCGGCGCCCCGGCCCCCGCAACGGCCGAGCCTCGCCCACCGAGTAGGGCGGAAAGTTGTAGTGCAGCAGGAAGGCCTCCTTCTGCACGCCGTCGAGATTCTCGACCAGCTGCTCGGAATCGGCCGCCCCCAGGGTGCAGGTGACCAGCGCCTGGGTCTCCCCCCGGGTGAAGAGGCTCGAGCCATGCGCGCCCGGGAGCAGAGAAACCTCGGCCGCGATGGGACGGACTGTACCCATGTCGCGCCCGTCGATTCGCCGCCCGGCAACCGCCTGGCGGCGAATCTCCGCGCGCAGCGCACGGCCCACGATCGCGGATACGGGAAGCGGCGGGACCGGCGCCTCCCGGCCGGAGGCGTCCTGCGCCGGCTGGCCGGCGGCGTCCTGTGCCGGCTGGCCGGCGGCGT
>CAYQJL010000278.1:0-22909 GCA_964417675.1 uncultured bacterium
CAGGGGCCGGCCAAGAATGTGGCCCCGGGGGGCGGATATCAGCGCAGGAGTTGGAATGAGACGGGCTCGAATGCCGAGTCCCCCACCGGACGGGCCCAGTAGACCCCGGCGGGCATAGGGCGGCCGCGGGCGTCGCGGCCATTCCAGCGGATGGTGCCGTGATCGGTCACCGGCAACTCGCGCACCAGCCGTCCGCTCGAATCGACGATCTGGAGGCCGGCGCGGTCCCAGCCTGCGCCGGACCCGGGCAGCCAGAAACGAATCTCATCCGCCGAGGGATTCGGAAAGGCCCGCAGCGTCAGGGGATCCGCGATCCACTCCTCGGCCGCGGCCGGATAGAAGTCCGCAATCGCGGCCAGGAGATTGACGCGGCCGCTGCCCAAGAGGCCCCGATACGGTTCGTTTCCGGGGAGGTCGTCGATCGGATCGACGCCCATGGCCACGCGGTCCCGCAAAGCACCGGCGGTGATGTTCGGTTGCAGGCTGAGAATCAAGGCGCACTCGGCCGCGATCATGGGCGTGGCGAAGGAGCATCCGCTTCCCAACCCCCACTCGCCGCCGGGATAGGCGCTGCGGATACCGGTGCCGGGCGCACTCAGCAACACGGTACTGTGGTAGTCGGAGAAGTCGGCCTTGATATCCAGGGAATCGACCGCCGCCACCATCATCGCGCGCGCGTCGCTGCCGGGATAGAGTGGGGGTTCTTCCATGTTGCGATTGCCCGCTCCGGCCACGATGAACCCGCCGTGGACCCCGGTGATGTGGAATCGTTCGTAGATCGTCTTCAGGAACTGAGGCGCACCGAAGCTCAGATTCAGAACATGCGCCCCGTGCGCGGTGGCGTGGGTGATGGCGCGCGCGATGTTGAAGACCGTGCCGCGCCCCTCGTCATCGAGCACCCGCAGGGGCATGATCTTCGCCTCCGGCGCGATCAACGCGATCAGGCCGGCCACCATGGTGCCATGGCCGAAGCCCTCATCGATGAAACCATCGCCGTCATCGTCCAGGCCATTGGCCGTTTCGGAGGGATCCTGGCTGTCATCGAGATAGTTGCGCATCCAACTGGTGAGCCGGCCTGCGAAGACCGGATGGCTGCGATCGATGCCGGTGTCCAAGACGGCCACCGTGACCCCGGCGCCCCGGCTGATCTCATGGGCGGCCTCGATCTCGATGCGCTCCATGGCGGTCTGATCGGCATACTCCTCCCAGCTGCCGCCAATGATCCCCACCACCATCTGGCGCACCGCCTCGGGAGATTCGATGTAGTAGTTGGGCTCGGCGACCGCCACGCTGGGATCGGTTTCCAGGAGAGCGGCAAAGGCGGGCAGATCTTCAACCTCGACGGCCTTGATCAGGTAGAAATCTTCCTCGGGCTCCTGCTCCAGGGTGAAAGTGCCCCAGCGCTGGTTGACCGCTTCGATATCCTCGTCCTCATACAGCACGCAGCAGAGCTCGTAGGGAACGTAGTCCACGGCATGAGCGGCCCAGGCCGCCCCAAAGACCAGCATCGACAGCACGAAGGGCAGGGCGCGTGTCCGGGTGGTCTTCATTCTGCGTGTCCTCGCGTCAGTGCCAGAGCCGTCCCTCGGGAACGCCGCCGCCGGGGGGGCGCCGTGACGGACATGGGATGCTCTTCTCCGTTGCATAATTGTACGTTCTCTGTTGGGGCCGAGTCAATCAGAGGTGAAGCGATCGATCCCAGCAAAGCTCTGGACTCCGGCGCGATCCGGATCGCATGATAGGGCCGCGTTGGATCGGTCATGTTCGCTCTTGTGGAGGGAAGACACGCCCGTGGATCCATGGGAAGACGCACAGGAACTCGTGACCGCGCTTGCCGGCCACGACGAACGCGCCTGGCGCTACTTCCTCCGGGAGCATGGCCGCCTGATCCGGGGCGTGCTCGCGCGGTTCGATTTCGACGCCGCGACGCGGGACGACCTGTTTCAGGAGACCTGTCTGACGATCCTGCGTTCGCTGAACACCCTGCGGGATCCGCGGCGGCTTTCCTCCTGGATCTACAGCATCACACACCGCCTGGCGATCGACGCCCGCCGCAAGCGCAAGGCCGAGATCTGCCTGGATGATGTGGCCGAGAACCGCCACTGGGCCGACAATCCGGACCCCGAGCCTCCGTTTGCGCATCAATATGAAACCCTCGAGCTCGCGGCCCGCACGATCGATGGCATCCGGCAACTCGACCCCCGCTGCCGGGCGCTGCTGAGCGCCTTGTACATACAGGATCCCCCGCGCTCCTACCAGCAGATCAGTCAGTCCCACGGGATTCCCCTGGGCAGCATCGGCCCGACGCGGGCCCGATGCCTGGAGAAATTGCGGGAACGGGTTTTTCCGCTATCAAACCCGTCTTCTCGCACGTCTACCGAAATGGATGCGTAGCGCAGCCAAGAGGCCCGGGATCCCGGCGCCTGAGAAGCAAGGCGCACTTGGAGAGGCTGAACCGTGAAGAAATCAGAACATCTGACCTGGAGCGCGATCGTAACCGCGATCGAAACGCCCGCTGAGCTCGCACCCGAGCAACGCCGGCATCTTGACCAATGCGCGCACTGTGACCGTGCCCTGGGGCAGGCCAGGGAGTTGCTGCTCGGCTTGAGCAGCACCCGAGAGCTGCTGGGGGAATCGACCGTGGAGGAGACTCTTGTCGCTGAGACGCTGGAACGCTTGCGCGAGGCGTGGCATCGGGGGACCGCGGCGGATCATGCGAACGCCGGCACGGCCGCGGATCTCCTCGATGCGCTCCGGCAATCGGCCGAGGGCCTGGTGGCGCAGCTGGTGGCCGACTCCTGGCGGCCCCAGCCCGGATTGCGCGGGGCCGATACAGCTTCCCCACGCCTCCTGCGCTTCGAGAAGGACGGCTACCTGATCACGCTGTCCCTCATTCCTGCCGCCGGCGGCGATGGCCTGAGCATCATGGGTCAGGTGATCCCGCCGGGCGGGGCTCGTATCGCCGAAGATGCGCGCGCCCACGCCACCGAGGGCTCCACGACGCGCAGCGCCACGGTGACCATGCACGGCGAATTCATCCTCAAGGAGTTGACGCGCGCCCTGACCGAGATCACTATCGAGGTCAGTGGCAAGCTGATCCGCCTTCCGATCCCCCCCCGGGGTTGATCGCACTTCCGGTGGCTGCGTCAGGAGATCGAGATTGTCGAGAGGTAAGGAACCAGGCCCACGCGCTGCCGGTCACCGCCCGCGCCGGGGCCGGATTTCGGCGCCGGCGCCCTCGCCGTTCCTGTCTCCCCGCCTGAGCACCCAGGAGATCCTCGCCCGTCTGCAGGATCCTTCCGTAGAGCTCTCATCCCAGGACGCGCAGGCGATCCGCGATCGCAGCGCGCAGCTCGTGGTCACCGATCCGGGCAAGGCCCACGAGATCTCCGGCCGGCTACTCGCGGCGGTCCTACGCGGTGACCCGCCCGATGCGGATCTCCGCCGCGCCCATGCCTGGCGCGCGCGCGCCGAATCGAGCCTCTTCAGCGGATTGTACCCTCAGTCGCGCGAGGCCTACGACCAGGCGGTGGCCCATGCCCGGCAGGCCGGCGATGGGGCTCTCGAAGGGCAGATCCTGGTGGGCTTCCTGCACGTCCTGTCGCTGCTGGGCGCCGCCGCCGAGGCCGAAACGCTGGGGAAGCGCGCCGAGCGGCTGCTCGAGCGGGCCGGAGATGCCATCTACCTCAGCAAGCTCCACGCCAGCCGGGGCAACGTATTCTACCAGCAGGACCGCCATGCCGAGGCCTACGCGGCCTACCGCAAGGCCGAGCGGGCGTTTGCCAGGTTGGGACTGAAGGATGCGTCCTGGGCCAGCCTGATGATCAATCAGGCGATCGCCTGCACGAATCTCTCGCGGATCGGCGCGGCCCGGAAGATCTTCCAACACGTGCAAGACCATTGCGACCGGGAGGGACTGCGGGTCCTGAGCGCCAATGCGCGCTACAACCGCTCCTTCCTCGAAGCGCTGCGCGGAGATTTCCGTCTGGCCCTGCGCCTGCTCGAGGAGGCGGCACCGGTCTTCTCCGAACAGCGGGTCCTCGACATGGTGGCCGCCTGCCTGCGGGCCCGCGCGGAGATCTACCTCGACCTGAACATGCACCCCGAGGCCTGTGAATGGGCCCAGCAAGCGGCCGTGCTCTTCGCCGAGCAGGACATGGCCGTCGATCACGCCGTGGCGCGCTTGCTCGAGGCGCGCGGCCTGCAGGGGGCCGGCCACCTTACCGCGGCCGCCGCCGTGCTCGAGGAGGTCGCCACCTTCTTCCAGAAGCAGGGCAACCAACCGCGGTGGGCAGCCACGCTGCTGGCCCAAGCCGAGGTCGCCGCCGCGCGTGGCAATCTCCGCGACGCCCTGGGCCTGGCACGCCAGGCGCAAAGCATCTTCCGCCGGCTGTCGCTCGCTCCGTCCCGGATGAGGGCCGAACGCCAGCTGGCCCGCTACTACCTCGATGCCGGCCAGCCGTCGCGGGCCGCCGCGCTGCTGGCGCGGCAACAGGGCGCCAGCCGCGCGCTCACGGTCAGTGCGCGCTTGGATCTGTGGCACCTGACCGGGCGCATCTCCAGGGCACAGGGCGCTCCGGCCGCCGCGCGGCGCCAGCTGACCAGGGCGGCTGAATACGTGGAGATTCAACGCCAGCTCACCCCCGGTCTCGAGCTGCGCTCGCGGGCCTTCGAGCGCCAAGTGTGCGTCTACCACGATCTGATCACGCTGGAACTCGAGGATCGGGCCCGCGCCGCCAACCTGTTGTCATGGATGGAGGCCGCCCGGGCCCGCGGATTCCGGGAGCGTCAATTCCTGCGCGGCCGGGGGCCCAAGGCCCGGACGATCGAGGCCCGCGCGGCCCTCGGATCGTTGATCGGCCGGTTGCATGAAGCCGAGTTCCCGGCCGAGGGGGCTGCGGATCGGGAGCCGCCGGCGCGATTGCGCGCCGAGATGCAGACCCTCGAGAAGCAGGCGGCCGAGGAGGCCCGCCGCGTGCTCGATTCGCGTTCCCTTCGCCCGGGGCGCTCGGACCTGCTTGCCATCGTGGCGCGGACGCTGCGGGTGGATGAGGCCCTCATCGAGTACTGCGTTCTGGGCGAGCGCGTGCTCGCCCTGGTGGTGCACAACGGGCGCGCCCACCAGTGGATCCTCCCGGCCTCCAGCGCGCAAATCCAGGAGTACGTGGATCGCGTCCGCTTCCAGCTCGATTCCATGGCGCTGTCCGCCAGCGGGGGGCCGGCGGGCGCGGCCGTCCTCGACGAGGCCCACTTCGCGTTCCTGCGCGGCGCCACCGAGGCCGCCTTGCGGGATCTCTACCGGGCCTTGATCGCGCCGCTGGCCAACCAGCTTCCACGGCCCGGCCGCTGGCTGGTGGTCCCGCATCAACTGCTGCATCGGGTGCCGTTCGAAAGCCTGCTCGACGAGGAGGGGCCCATTCTCGACTCGCTCCGTATCGTGCGTTGCCCGAGCGCGGAGATGCTGCGACTGCGAAACCGCCGGCGCGGCGCGGCCGGGAAGCGGCCGCCGCGCGCCCTGATCTGCGGAACTCATCATGCCGGCCTGGAGGCGGTCGCCTCCGAACTCGACGCCGTGGCCCACGCCTTCCCCAAGAGCCGGCGGCGCGTCCTGGAAGACCCGTCCAGCCGAGAGTTGATCCGCTGGATGCCCGGCTACGAGCTGATCCACCTGACGGCCCACGGCGTCTTCCGTGAGGACAACCCGAACTTCTCATACCTGAGCACGCGCGACGGGGCGCTCTTCCTCATGGATCTCTACGGCCAGCGGCTCACGGCGGATCTGATCACACTCAGCGCCTGCGGTACGGGCCAGGCATTCACCGGCCGGGGGGATGATCTGGCCGGCGTCGCCCACGGCTTCCTGAGCGCCGGGGCCCGCCAACTCGTGGCCAGCCAATGGCGCGTTCACGACGAGGCCACGCGCGACTTCATGGCCGCCTTCTACCGACACTATGCCCGGGATGCCTCCGGCGATCCGGCCGCGGCCCTGTCGGGCGCGGCCGCCGAGATCCGGCCGCGCTGGAACCACCCCTTCTACTGGGGGGCCTTTGGCGTCTACGGATGCTGACCGGAAGGCGGCGGCCCTCTACATGCGCGCGATGATCGCCTCGCCGAACCCGCTGCAGGACACCTCCGTGACCCCCGCGCGGCCCTCGGCCTTCATGAGCCGCGCCAGATCATAGGTGACCTGCGCATCCTTGATCGCGCTTTCCATGCCGCCCAGGATCCGATCGGCCGCTTCCTTCCACTTCATGTGATCGAGCATCATCACGGCCGAAAGAATGAGCGAACCCGGATTGACCTTGTCCAGGCCGGCGTATTTGGGCGCCGTTCCGTGGGTGGCCTCGAAAAGGGCCACGTCGTCGGACAGGTTGGCGCCCGGCCCCAGGCCCAGCCCGCCGACCAGTGCGATCGCGGCATCCGAGAGGTAGTCGCCGTTCAGATTCGGGAGCGCCAACACGCTGTATTCCTCCGGACGTGTCTGGATCTGCTGGAAGATCGAATCGGCGATGCGATCCTTGATCAGAATCCTGCCGGCCGGCATCCGGCCGTCGAACTCGTCCCACAGCCTCTTCTCATTGATCGTGTCCTCCGCGAACTCGCGTTCGGCCAGCGCATAGCCCCATTTGGCGAACGACCCCTCGGTGAACTTCATGATGTTGCCCTTGTGCACCAAGGTGACCGAGGGCAGCTGCTGCGACCGGGCCCATTGCAAGGCCTTGCGGACGAGGCGCTCGGTCGCATAACGCGAGATCGGCTTGATGCCGATGCCCGAGTCCGGGCGAATCTCGCGGCCGTCCTTCTCCTTGATGAGGGCGATGATGGCCCGGGCCATCTCGCCGCCGCTTTCGTAGTCGTACCCGGCGTAGACGTCTTCGGTGTTCTCGCGAAAGATGACGAAGTTGACCTTGTCGGCATATTTGTTGGGGGCCGGCACGCCCTCGAAGTAGCGGATCGGCCGAACGCAGGCGTACAGGTCCAGATGCTGCCGGAAGCGGACGTTGATCGAACGGAATCGCTCGCAGACCCCATCGTCCTTGCCACAACGGTCGCAGGTCCCGGGGTGATTCTGCTGATGGGCGCAGTGGAGGCAGACGTGCGTCTCCTCGCCGATCGGGGTCGTGAAGGGCCCCTTGATCGCGATGTGCAAATGCGCGATCGCGCGCACCGTCTCGCCGGGGAACTCGCTGCCGTAGTGCTGCAGGCCCTCCAGCCCGGCGTACAGCGGGCACCAGGCAATCGCCCGCCGGCCGCCGTAGGCCTTCTCCACGGCGGCGTTGACGACCCGCTGCATGACCGGCGTGATGTCGCGGCCGATGCCATCGCCGCGCAGAACGCCGATGACCGGATGATCCCCGATGACCAGCTCGCCGGCGCGAACCTCGATGCGATCCCCCGGGGGGATCCTGACCTTGTCGAATTGCATCATGCGCTTGCCTTTCGATGGGCCCCGGAAGCCCCCCACCGCGCGCTCCCATCCTCGGACATGAGCGCAGACGCTCCGATACGGGGGCCCCTCCACGACGCACCCTCAGGTGCGTGCGTCGAGCGCCTCGCGAAACAGGCGGATATGCTCCGGGGTCGTACCGCAACACCCGCCGATCACCTGTACACCCGCGGCACACAGCGCCTCGATGTGCCTCCCCATGAACTCGGGGCTTTCGGGATACACCGCCCGATCGCCAGCCAGTTCCGGCAGGCCCGCGTTCGACTGAATGATCAGCGGCAGATCGACCACGTCGCGAAACTCCCGCGCGATCGCGACCATGGCGGCCATCCCGTTGCCGCAGTTCGAGCCGATCACATCGGCCCCGGCCTCGCTGAGGCCGGCGGCCACCGTGGCGATGTCGTTGCCCATCATGGTGAAGAACCCGCGTGGCGTGGCATCGAAGGTCATCGACGCCATGATCGGGACCGTGCGTGACACGGCATGCATGGCCGCATGGGCCGCCTGAATAGCAATCCGTGCCTCCTGCAGGTCGCTCATGGTCTCGATGCACAGCAGATCGATCCCGGCCGCGAGCAGGGCGCGGATCTGCCGCTCGAAACCGGCGGTCGCCTCGGACGGCGCGAGATCCCCGTACGGTTCCAGCATCCGCCCGCAGGGGCCGCAGGAACCCGAGATGTACACATCCGTGCGCCCGGCCAGCGCCTCTCTCACGGCCTGGACCGCGGCCCGTTGGATCTCTTCGGTTCGCTCCGCGAGGCCGTAGGCGGCCAGCTTCAGGGGCGAGCCCCCGAACGTGTTGGTTTGGAGGATCTCGGCGCCGGCCGCGCAGTAGGCGCCGGCGATCCGCCGCAGCAGATCCGGTCGCTCGAGGTTGAAGCGCTCGGGACAGTCGCCCAGGGTCAGGCCATGCTCCATGAGAAGGCTGCCCAGCGCCCCGTCGGCCAGCAGCACCTCCCCGGCGGCCAGTCGGTCCAGCATGCTCTTCACGGGTCCGGCTCCTCTGTCTCAGGCCATCAGTTTGCTGATCTGCTCGACGGCGTGGGCCGCGTCGTAGGCGTAGGCATCCGCACCGATCCGCCGGGCGAACTCGGCGGTCACCGGCGCGCCCCCGATCACGGTGCGGATCTGATCCTGGAGACCCTGTTCCTTCAGCAGCCCGACCACCTGCCCCATGGCCGGCATCGTCGTGGTCAGGAGCGCGGACATCCCGATCACGCGCGCCCCTTCCCGGTGGGCCGTCTCCACAAAGCGGGCGGCGGGAACATCCTTGCCCAGATCGATGACCTGATACCCCGCGCCACCCAGCATGATCGCGACCAGGTTCTTGCCGATGTCGTGCAGATCACCCGCCACAGTCCCCAGCACGACCTTGCCGCGCATGGGCACGCCGGCCTCGGCCAGCAGCGGCTTCAGGAGATCCAGACCCGCGTACATCGCCCGGGCCGCCATCAACACATCGGGCAGGAAGAGCTCGTGGCAGCGAAACCGCTCCCCCACCACCTGCATCCCCGCCAGAAGCCCTTCATTCAGGATCTGCTCGGCGGCCCGCCCCGCGGCCAGCGCCTGCGCGGTCAACTCGGCCACCTGCTCGTCCTCGCCGGCCAGCAATGCCGCGGCGATCTGTGCCAAATCCGCCATCTCTTCCTCGCTTAGTTGCGCGGCCCGCGGGGCCGCACCTGACTGCGCTTCCAATCGGACCGGTTCTCGGCAGCGATGATGTTTGGGTCGTACGACTCGGTGTCGGAATAGACGACATCGCCCGATTCGTTCTGCCACCGGTAGCGGCCGAGCTGGTTCGAGCCCACCTCGATCTCGCCCGTGTACGGATTCACGTACTCCTCCTGCCCGGTGAGCGTGAGGAACATGTCGTTGTGAATCTCGGCGTTCGTCTCCCGGCGGTGCCCGCTGATCTGCCGGTCGATCTCCTGGATCTGTTGCTGCACTTGCCGGTAGATCCCGGCCCGCTGCAGCGACCCGCGGATCTCTCCGGCCAGCCACTGCGGGTGGATTGTGACCGAACCCAGCATCAGGCTGAAGACCGGCTCCCAGCGGTCGAATTCATCGGCCGGCGCGCGAATCAAGCGCGTCTCGCGATTGGCCCACTGGCCGGCCACCGCCGGGCCGCGGTTCTCGATGAGCGTCATGATCTTCTCGCGGTACCGGATGCCCGCTTCCTGATAGGTGATCGTCAGCAGCGCCGCATCGAAATCATACATCATCGGAAGCAGCATGGCGGCCATCCGGCGGCGGTAGCCGTCCGCCAGTTCATGCAACGGACGCAGCTGCTCGATCTGAAGGTCTTGCGCATTCGGATGCAGCTGCGGGATCGCCATCTGCTGTAGGTATTCCTGGGCCTTCATGAGCGGGCAGACGGTCATACCGCTGTAGTTGCTGCCGGTCGGAAACAAGCCCATCTGGCCGGCGGGGGAGTGGCGCATATCGCAGTAATACCAGTCGGGAATCTGGCGCAGCATCACGCTGCCGGACGCGTCGCGCTTGATCGTCAGATCCACCTTGGCCTCGATCGACTGGGCCGCGCCGCCGGCCTGGGACGGGTCGACGCGCAGGATGCCGCCTTCCAGGATCCATCCGTCCGGCACCAGAATGCTGAAGGCCTGCTCCCGGGGTTCGTTGCGGCGGTGGAAGAGCTGCGTCCCATCGGCAACCGTCGCACACAGACACACCGCTCCACACAGACACACCGCCGCGCACAGACACAGGATCCTGCGCAGGAATCGGCCGTGGGTCATCGGCCTGCCCGTGGTGATCGATCTCATGACAGCGCTCCCCATTCCTCCTCCTCGCTCAGAGTGCGCAGGCGCGCCCGGCAACTCTTGGGCCGGCACTGGGCGCAGAATCGGTAGTCGTTCTCGAAGCGATGAATCGCGGCCGGGCCGGCCACGATCACACCGCTGATCGACTTGGCCGGCAACATGAGGCTGTGCTCGTTCAAGCTGATCCCAATGCGGCCCGGATCCAGGGCCGCGAACAGGGCGCGCTGGCCGGACAGATCCCAGCCGCAGTATCCCGGGCTGTAGCACAGGGCACGCAGCGGCCCGCCCGGGACGGCGGCACCCAGGGCTGTGGTGTCCGGGACCGCGGCGGCCGCGGCGGCGCCCAGGGCTGTGGTGTCCGGGGCCGCGGCGGCGGTGCTCTGCAGGTCGTCGACGAACCGCTCCTCGATCACCACGCTGGCCTGCTCGGCGGCCTCCGAGGCGGCCGCATCCAGGATGGCCCCCAGGGCGAACTCGCGGGCATCGAACAGCGCGCGGATCCGCTCCTCGATCGCCGATCCCAGGGTCACGGCAAAGAGCGCCAGATGCCGGGCGCGGGGATAGATTTCCTCCAGCGGGGCCGGGGATTGATTGCGGCCCTCCCCCGCGTGGACTGCGGCGAAGGCGGCCCGCTCGATCGTGGCATAGAGCCCCTTCGGCGCGCAGAGCTCCTCCAGCATCTCGAACGATTGCGCCAGCAGCGTCAGGGTCCGGGCATCCGGGCCGCGGACGGTCGTGTAGCCAAGGGCGGTCAGGACGGCGCCCTCGGGCGGAATCGTCGCGGCGGCGGGGATCTCGAGGATCGCTTCCATGCCTATCCTTCCGGTTCGATCGCCGGCAACCGATCGAGGCCATGCCGCCGGGCCGCGGCCGACATCATGGCGGTCAGTTCCCGCCCCACCGCATCCGGAATGCGCGGCGGCGTGTAGGCCGCCAGCCGGCGCTCGATCTCAGACCGAGCCCGGCTCCCCAGCGTACTGGCCCCCTCGGCCCGCCAGCGCGAGTAGTTGGCCCGTTCGATCAGCGGGCCCGGGAAGTGGTGCTCGGCGCGCAGATGCTTGCGGGTATGCTTGGAGATCAACAGGTGCCCCTCGGCCAGCATCTCCTCGAAACGGGGGCGCGCCGGGAAATCCTCGCGCGGTTCGATCCCGCGGCCCAGACGCAAGGCCAGGCCGCAAATCTCGTTGTCCACCACCAGTTTCTCGAGGCTGATGCAGCTCTCGAAGTCGAGCATGCCGGGGCCCGATACACTGTTGATCCCCGCCAAGACCGCAAGGGTAGCGCCCATCGACGTCTCGAGGCCGGCCTGCGCATCCAGGGCCTTCGCGTCGCTCAGGCCGATGTAGGCCTGCGTGGGCAAGCCCAGGTGCTTCCCGATCTCGCAGTAGGCGCAATCGATCATCTGGGTCTCGGCGGCACCCATCGGGGTGGTCTCGAACCGGATGTCGAAGGCGGCCGGGGATCCGCCGTACAGCACCGGACAGCCCGGCCGCGCCAGCTGGCTCATCACCAGGCCGCTGAGCGTCTCGGCCGTGTGCTGGACCAGCGATCCCACCAGCGTCACCGGCCCCATGAATCCCAGGAGCGGCATCGAGATGTACTCGACGGGCACGCCGCTGCGGGCGCAATCGAGCAGGTTCTGCGAGGTGACCCGGCTCCACTTGAGCGGCGCGGTGGGGCAGCAGGAGAAGATCGCCAGCGGCTTCTCGCGGACAGCCTCTTCCGTCGAGCGAATCGCCACCTGCAGGCGGTGCATGAGATCGAACGACTCGATCGTGAAGGCGCCGGTGACCACCGGTTTCTCACACAGGAGCAGGCTGAGATACAGCCGGTAGGCATCCTGCACCGGCCCGGGCACATCCTGGCAGATGAAGGCCGTGCTCTGCGCGGCGATCTGTTCGAGCGTACTCACCAGCCTGGCGTAGCGAACGTAGTCCCGCGTGAGAGGCGGACGCGCTTCTTTGGAATCCGCGTCGAGCAGCATGATCGCCGAGGAACCCGGCGTGAAGTAGACCCGCTCGCCGCCCAACTCGTGGGTCAACTCACCCAGCGTGTTGTACAGGCGGACCTCGCGCGGCGCAGCCGCCAGGGCCTGTTTGACCAGAGACTCGCCGATGAGCACGCGCTGCGATACGGGATCGATCGTGGCGCCATGATCGCACAACAGCCCGCGCGCCTCCTCGTTCTGCAACTCGATCCCGAGCGTCTGCAGCAGATCGGCCGCCTCGGACAGAATGCGCGTGATCAGTTCCTCCGAGAGAAAGCGCAGGGATGGACGCACGCCCGGTCTCCTTCGTTCAACGCCCTTGCCGAGGGGCGGCAAGCCGGCGGCGGTGGTATCACAGGCCTTCGACCTCGTCGGCGCGGGCACGCAGGAGGGACTCGACGTGCCGGGTGCAGGGACAGTGCTCCTTGGTCTGGAGCCGGGAGTGCGCCCCGCGGCGCACATAGTCCTCGAACCACAGGATGCCCCCGATGCGCGCCGGCATCCCGAAGCGCGTCGCAACCATCCGGCGGTAGATCTCCAGCTGCATGGAATACTTCAGGTGCGTGTCCCCCGAGATGCTCTTGCTGGTCTTGATGTCCCAGACGACGCACTCGCCGTCGCGCCGCTCGATCAGATCGACCGTGCCCGCCAGGAACAGCTCCTCGTCCCATACGCGTTCTTCGGAAAGCAGTTCACCACGCAGGGGAAGTTCCTTGAACTGCGCGACCAGGGGCAGGAGTCCGGGATCGGACGGATCCTGCCCGGCTTTGATGAAGCCCTCGATGGCGCCGTGCACCGCGCTGCCGCGATCGGCCGCCGCGGCCCACTCGGCCAGGACGTCGGCCACCTCGCGCCCGTAGTACTGGCTGTTGGGATTGGCCACGACTTTCGCCGCGATCCCCTCTCGATCGAACGGGAACACGCGCTCGAGCAGTTGGGTCACACTCAGGTACCGGCGGCCCTGGTCATCCGTGTAGCTATGGGTGGCTTCATCGAAGTGAATCATCGTCTCCTCTGCCGGCACGGCGACCCGCGGCGGAACGCGCGGCGACCCGGCCGTTTCCCAGGGTCGGTTTGCCGCTAGTGCGTCGCGGCTTCCTCCAAGATCAGGTGCATCATGCTCTGCTCTCCAAGCCGCCACCGCGGAACGAAACGCTCGTTGACGATCAGGCACGGGATGCTGCGCAGGGCCAGCGGGCGGGTCGCGACGCAATCCTCGGTGATGGCCTCGGTCACCTCCCGGCTATCGAGCGCGGCCTGGAACGCGAGCGGATCGAGGCCCACGGAACGGACGCCCTCGAGCAGCGTCCGGGGCGAGAAGGTCTCGCGCTGGGCAAAGAGCCACTCGTGCATCCGCCAATATGCCTCGCGGCCGCCGATCTGTCCAGCCGCCTCCGCCGCGCGGGAGGCCAGACAGGCCTGCTCGTGCTTGGTCAGGCGCGTGACCGGATTGCATTCCTCGTTGACCGGAAAGTGACGGAACGAGTAAGCGCCATCCTCGCGGCCGGCCATGAATGCGCGGATCAGGCTGTCGGCCTCGGCGGTGAACGGCTCCTGGTAGTCTCCCCACAGGATCACCCGCACCTTGGCGTCCACAGCGCCGCGGGTGTAGTCATGCGGGTCGGGTTCGAAGGTGCGCCGCGGCTGGGCCAGCCAGTCGTCGATGATCTTGCGGGTCGCCGGCGGGGGCGCATCGACCTCGGCCGTGCGCGGCGCGGGACTCTCCGCCAGGATCTCCGCCACGGTCCGCGGGAGCGCATCCGGCGCGAAGATGCCTTTGAACTCGACGCCGTTGATGAAGATCATCGGTGTGTAGTGCAGGCCCAGCCAGACGGCCTCCTCGATGTCGGCCTGTACTCGCGCCAGCGTTTCCTCGCTCCGCATCAGCTCGATGAACCGCGCGGCATCCAGACCCTGTTGTCGCAGGGCGGCATGGAGCTGCTCGTTGGTGAACCCGCCCTGCTGGTCGAAGAGCCAGCGATGCATGGCGAAGAAGCCCTCCGGCCCCTTCAGGATGCCGGCGGCCTCGGCGGCCCGCGCCGCCCAGCAGGCGTTCGGATGCATCCTGCGCGGGAAATGCACATTGCAGTCGCTGCACATCGGGAAATGCTTGATCGACAGCGACACACTCTCATGCTGTTCGACCGCCGCCATCAGGTCCTTCTCGAGACGCCCGCAATCCTTGCACTGGTAGTCGGTGATCGCGACGATCCGCACGGCGGCCTGCTCCGGTCCCAGGCGATAGCGGCCCGTGAATCCGCCGGCCCAGGGCTGGCCGGCGGATGCCGGATTCTCGGTCGCGCCGGCCAGAACACGGTCGCGTGAATCGATCCGCTCCCGTTCCTGGCGAGCCCCCATGGCCTCGCGCGTGGAGTACTCGATCACCGCCAACAGGCCGCTGGCCAGGACGAAGGTGCCCACCAGCAGGGCCATGCGCGGCCATGCGATCCCCGCGCGACGCGGCGCCCGCTCGACGACCCACCAGAAGGCGAGGTTGCCGGCGTGGGCCACCAGGCAGTACTGGCAGAAGTAACCCTTGATGACGATCAGGAGCAGGAACAGGAGCGAGGCCAGGGCCCCCAGGCGCACGAAGGAGCGAAAGAGAAGCGACAGGCCGTCCCGGCACCACAGCCATGCCACCAGGACGGCCAGGAAGAAGGTGAACCCCAGGAAGGAGGTGGGCCACTGGATGACCGGTATGGTGCCCCAGGCACTGGCCACGCTTCGCGCGCAGGGCGAGTCTTGCGCGCAGCCGGGCAGGCGGATGCCGCCCAGATGCTCCAGCACCAGCATGCCCGCCGCGAGCACCGCCACGATGATGAAGAGCAGGCCCAGCCAGTAGGACCGTCCCGTCAGCCGGCCCCCGCTGCCGTCTCCACCAGCTCCCTTGCGCAGGCCCCCCACCCCGCCCGCCGTACTCCGACTCACCATGGTCCTCTTCCTCTCGCCTGTGATTCCTTGCACCGGATCGACTTGACCCGGATCGACCTGACGCGGCCCGCACCCACGGGATGCTCCATCCTACCTGACATACACACGGGATAACGATTCCTGTCACAAAAATGGCGCCCAACACGGGAGAGTTTTCTTCGGCCACCCGCCGGGTGCGGGTTGTTGGCGGCCCCCGAAAAACGGTATACTTGGGTGGGTTCGTACTTGCCGCCCGATCCACAGATAATCGCGGCAATTGACAACAGATACAGCGCCAGAGATGCCACACCCGGTCAACCGGCCCCCCACCGGATCTGGCGCCCTTCCAAGGAACTGAGGTATTGCCATGCGAAGAATTCTCGTCATCCTCGCGGCGCTCACGGCCGGTTTCCTCGTGCCGGCCCAGGCCGAACAGGCCACCGTCAGTGAGATGGAGCAGGTGTGCGTCAACTGGCTGGATCATGTCGTCCGCCAGCAGGGCGCCTGGGGTGGATCCGTCTCGCCCAGCATCGCGGCCACCACTCCCATCCTGGTCGACGGCCTCCTTTTGGGGTACGCCTACGACATCGCCCCGCAGGGACACGTGGTCGTTCCGGTGATGATGGAGATGCCGCCGGTGAAGGCCTACTCGGACCTCTATGATCTGAACATGGAGGACGCGGACGGTCCGGCCGAGCTCATCCGCGAGGTTCTGGCCAGCCGCGCGCAGCTCTTCATCGCGGCCTATGGCAGTCTGGATGCCGCGCAACCCGAGCGCGCCGATGCCCTGTTCGGGAACGCTCACCGCCGGCTCTGGGATATCTATACTCAGCCGGCCGAGCAGTGCCGTTCCGAGCTGACCCGCTCCGGTCTGGATCAGCGCACCCAGGTGGGTCCGTTGCTCAGCACGGCATGGCATCAGAATTCGCCGTACAATCTCTACGCGCCGGAGGGTGACGGCGGTCAATGCGTGGTGGGCTGCGTGGCCACGGCCATTGCCCAGGTCGTGCGCTTCTGGAACTGGCCGCCCCTGGGCGAAGGCTCATCGAGCTACTACTGGGACGGCGACCAGTCCTGTGGCGGCAATGTGGGCGGCGGCACCCTGAGCGCTTCGTACATGGATCCGTATGATTGGGACAACATGCCCAACCAGGCCTATCCGGGCAGCCCGGAGGAGGTCCGCCTGGCGGTCGCCGAGCTCTGCTATGAGATCGGCATCATGGTCGAGATGGACTATGGCCGCTGCGGATCGGGCGCCTACACGCAGGTCGTCCAGACCATTCTCCCTGCCTACATGCGGTACGCGGATCAGATCCTGGACCAGCGGCGGGTACAGCACACGCCCGAGTCCTGGTTTGCCGAGGTGGTCGATGAGATCAATCTCGGCCGCCCGATGGTCTACCGCATATCGGGGCATGCCATCGTCTGCGACGGCTGGCGTGACACGGGGGGCGTGAACCAATACCACATGAACTACGGCTGGGGCGGCTCCTACAACACCTGGTTCGCCATCGATGACCTGTACATCTCCGAGGATCCGATGCAGGAGGTGATGTACAAACGCATCGAGCCCGATTACCGCGTGCACGTCCTGCAGGCAGACGGCACCGGAGACTTTCCCACGATCCAGGCGGCGGTGGACGCGGCCGCCTCGGGCGACCTGATCGCTCTGGACAACGGCATCTACGCGGGTGAAGGCAACCGCGATCTCGACTTCGGCAGCAAGGAGATCGAGCTGGTGGCGTTGAATCTGGATCCGGCCCTCTGCACGATCGATTGCGGCGCAAGCGCGGCCGACCCGCACCGCGCCCTCCATCTTCACGGCGGCCAGACCGGCGCCACCCTGCTGCGCGGCCTGACGATCATCAATGGATACGCCGGCGCCGCGCTGCCCGGCGGGGATACGGGCGGGGCTCTGTTGCTCGAGGGCGCCACACCGACCCTGATCAACTGCGTCTTCCAGAATCACACCGCCGGACAGGGCGGAGCCGTCGCCGCCAGCGGCAGCAGCCTGACTCTGAGTGGCTGCTCCTTCTATGACAACGTCGCCACCGGCGATGGCGGCGCCCTGCTTCTGACCAACGGATCGGACGCCAGCCTGGACAAGGTGACGATGGCCTTCAACGCGGCCGCCCAGGGCGGCGCGGTCGCCTGCGACGCATCGTCTCCCGCTGTCCTGCGCTGCACCTTCGCGGGCAATGCCGGCGCGGACGCCGGCGCGGGGTTCTACCTGGCCAATGGATCCTCACCGGTCATCGAGCGCTCGATCCTGGCCTTCGGCCAGGCCGGTGAGGCCGTCTTCTGCGAGGACGCCGGCAGCACGCCGCTGCTGAGTTGCACGGATGTCTACGGCAATCTCGGCGGAGATTGGACCGGTTGCATCGCCGACCAGGCCGAGCTCGAGTTCAACCTCAGTGTCAATCCGCTGTTTTGCGACATGGACGGCTACGACTTCACGCTCTGGAGCATCTCTGAGTGCGCCTGGCAGAACAATCCGGATTGCAGCAGCATCGGAGCTCACCTGATCGGCTGCCAGCCCTCGGGCGAGGCCGTCTGCTGCACGAACTTCGAGTGCCTGGTGGTCACCTACGAGGATTGCCAGGCCATGAACGGCACCTTCCTGCCCAGCGAGGATGTGTGCGATCCGAATCCCTGCTACCCGCCGGGCACCGATCTGACCGGGGGTGTCTTCATCGTGCACGCACCCGAATCGATCCAGTTCTCCCCGGGCGCGGACTGGTGCCAGAAGTACGCCGACGAGTACGCCCTCAGCGGCACCGGTGAGCAGATTCCGCGCCTGGACTCGGCCGGCGACATGCGGGTCTGGTATGTGCTGGCGGCCTGGGAAGAGGATCGCAGCTTCTGCGGCTACGAATTCGGCCTGGGCAACTACGACCCGTCGACGTTCTACTTCACCGAGTACGGCAGCTGCAGCCTGGGCGGCAATGAGTTCAGCACTTCGAATTGGCCGGGACCGAACCAGGGCACCACACTGGGATACTCGGATACCATGAGCGGCTCCATCGTGCCGATCTACTGGTTCGCCGGGTACGCCTACTATGCCGGTCAGGTTCCGCTGACCGCCAACCCGGACACCGACTTCGGCGGATTCCGCAATTGCCTGTCACCCGCTCACAACTTCAGTGCCGCCTGCTTCGGCGTCTTGGGGGTCAACACCGACGGTGTCGCGTGCCATCCGGGCGGCGCCGTCATCGAGAGCGCCTGCTGCATCGGCATCGACTGCTTCATCATGAGCGAGGGGGATTGTGTTCTGGCCGGCGGCGTCTGGCAGGGAATCGAGGTCGCCTGCGATCCGAACCCTTGCTACGATCCCTCGAGCGTGGATGACGGCGTCGCGCCGGTGACCCGCCTCCATCTGAATGGGAATCATCCCAATCCGTTCGCGGGCGCCACCCGGATCGCCTTCGCCGTCCCGGCGGCCCTGTCCACCTCACCGGCGACCCTGAAGGTCTATGACGCCACCGGTGCGCTGGTCCGCACGCTGTGGTCCGGTCCGGTGGCGGCGGGACAGCAGGTGGTGTCCTGGGACGGCCGCAACGATGCCGGTCAGCAGAGCGGAACCGGTGTGTACTTCTACCGCCTCGATGTGGGCGACCAGCAGCTCACCGAACGGATGATCATGGTCAGGTAATCCTGCGCCCGGATCTGCCCGCGGCGACCGCCGCGGGTCGGCCCGGCCGCGAACGCCAAACACAGGGTCTTCCCAGGGCCGGAGGGGATTTCTCCTCCGGCCCTTTCGCCGGCCGTGCTAGGATGCCCGTCGACGCGTGGCACAGGGCGCAGAGGGGCAGGCATGCGCAGACGAGAGATCTTGATGTTCGCACTCATCCTGGTGAGCCTGCGCGTGCTCTTTCTCCTGGGCAGCCTGGATCCGTCGCAAGAGCCGGTGCGGGAGATCATGGATCAGGCCGGGGCCGTCTGGAACCATGGTCCCGAACGGCCGCTCTTCGACCGTGAAGAACTCTACACGGCCACGGCCGCCGAGGCGATCCGGATGGGGCTCGACCTGCCTCTGGATACCTATCGTTTCATGGCCTACGGCAGCGGCAGCTTGCTGGTCTCGCTGATGGCCGTTCCGCTCTATGCGTGGCTGGGACCCGACTACTTGGTCTTCAAGATCATTCCTCTGCTGGTCACCCTGATCGGAGGCGTATTTTGGCTGCTGGTGGTGCGCGATTGGGCCGGCGCCCGCGCCGCCCGGCTGTTCGCGGCGCTTTACATTCTGGGCCCCTCGGTGCTGGTCCGCACGACCCTGATCTCCAAGGGCGATCACCCCGAGGCCATGGCCATCGCCGGTGTGATCCTGTGGGCCGGCACCCGCGCCGCCCGGGGCCGGGCCCCGGGAGCCCGCACGCGCTGGGCCCTCCTGGCCGGCCTGGTCATGGGACTCGGTGTCTACGCAACCTATTCGACGGTACCGGTCACGGGCGGCGTGCTGCTGGGAGCCGCTCTGATCACCCGATTGCGCCCGCGCCGGCTCTGGCTGGCCGCGGCGCTCGGCCTGGCCGTCGGACTGGCGCCCTGGTTGATCGTCATCGCCCAGACCCAGGGCGCGGCCCTGCGGGTCTATGAGACGGGCCTGGCCGACACCGGGATGCTCGCCGAGGCCGGGGGCCGCGCAAAGCTGCTGTTGACCAGCGGATTCCTATCCAACTATGACCTGCCCGGCGGGAGCGCTCCGCGCAGGCTGGCCGCCATTCTGTTCACACTCGCCGTTGCCGGCGGATGGGTCGGTCTGTTCCGGCGCGGGCGGCAACCGGCCGCCGTCCTGACCGGCCTGGGAACCGTGGCCTTCCTGGCCGCCTTCTGCCTGCGCGCCCCCGATCCGAGCTCGCGCTACCTGCTGCCCGGCTATCCCCTTCTCTTGATCGCCATCGCGCTGTGGGCGGGAGCCAACGAGAGCGGGAAGCGTTGGTGCCGGCTGGGAACCGCGGCCGTACTCCTGCTGGCGGTGATGGGACTGGCGGCGCAGGCGGGGTCGCTGGCCGATTCCCGCTTCACGGCGCTGCGCGCGCCCCTGCGCGGCACCGACTGGCCCTTGCTGGGCGAGATTGCGGGGCAGAAGCTGGTGCCGGCCCAGATCGAGGCGCTCCCGGACCAGGTTCGCCCCTTCTTCTGGGTGGGACTGGGAATCCGCATTCAGCACGAGGTTGCGCCCGAGCTGTGGCCCGAGGCGGCCGCGCTGGCCGGCCCGCTGGAGGCCCGCTGGGTCTACGAGGGAATCGGCGTCGCCCTCGGACAAGTCCCCGGCTGGGAGAAGATCGCCGCGATCACGTTGCCGCGGCTGCCCCCCGAGCATCGCTTCGCGCTGCGCCGCGGCATGGCGCGCTATGCCGCCGAGTCCCTTCCGCAGCTCACCGTCGCCTTCGGGCCGGCACTGACCGACCGCGTGATCGCCACCCTGGACCCCGAGGATCAGCCCGAGATGGCGGCGGCCGCGGCGCGGGTCACGGCCGCGTTGGCCACTCATGGGGTTGCGATGGGTCGGCAAGCTCCCCCGCAGGCTACCGAATCCTATCTGGCCTCGCTTCAGCACACCGCCCGCCTGTCGAACGCGGCCGGGTGGGCCCTGTGGCGTGGCGTTCAGCGCGATGGCACCCCGCGCCTGTGGAACCCGCCGGCGGAGGCCTGGACCGCTCCGCTGGCACGCGCGCTGGAGGATCAATCGGCTCCGGCGGCGTGCTGGCAGGGGGCCGCGGCGGCCTATGAGCGCATGCTGACATCGCGAAGCGGTGCGTGGCTGTTGGGCATAGACGCCGATGGACCGGCGGCGCTGGCCAAGGAGCTGGCGGGCCTGCTGGCCCACCTCCCAGCACCGGCGCACGACGCGTTTCTGCAAGCGGCCGGACGGGCCTGTGCCGCGGCGCTCCGGGAACCGGGCGCCCGCCCGCCCGGGTGGACGCCTACCCTGTGGCACTGGCAGCCGGCCTTGCCGCCGCCATGGCGCAACGCCTTCGGCGCGGGCCTGCGCACTGCGTTCGGCTCGGGAGTCCCTGATGCCTAACGCGCAAGCACGAACGCCCGGCTGGCTCTTGCCGCGGCCGTCTCGAGCCTCAGGAAGTACAGCCCAGCGGGAACTCTCCTCCCGGACTCATCGGTGACACGCCAGCCCTCCAGCCGATGCTCGCCCGCCGCCCGGTGGCCTTCGACCAGTGCCGCCACGCGCCTGCCGTCGGGAGCGTAGAGGTCAAGCCGTACGTGCCCGGCCTGCGCCACCGAGTAAGCGATTGTCGCAGGCCCGCGTCCGAGACTGGGGAAGATCGAGATCCGATCGCCGCACCCCGCGATGGACCCCGCGCCGCGAACGCTGCTGACCGGCGCCTCACAGCCTTCCCCGAAAGCTCCGATCAATCCGCAGCCGGCGCTGTTCTCGGGCAAGCAGGGTGAGTCCTCACGCAGCGTGAACTCGCGACCCGCCTCATCGCAAAAGATGGGATCGACCGCTACATTGCAGTCGGTTCCCAAGAATCCGGCGATGGCGCCGACCCAGTCACCGCCATGGTTGCCGTAGATGTCGCAATGGGAGACCATGACCGATCCGGCGTAGACGGCCAGCCCCTGCCCCTCGGGCGAGAAAGCAATGAGATCACGCTCCACGGCGATCACCGAGCCGGTCGAGACCAGCACTCCCGCCCCTATCCACGCACGGTTGAACACCAGCGTGCACGACAGCACGCTGCCGCGCGAGTGGCTGTAGTAGATCCCGGCCCCGAAGCCGCCGACGCCGGGGTATGGATACCCGTTGTCATGGAACAGACTGCCTGCGAATAGAACACCGGCACCGGTTTCGCAGTAGCCGCAGTAGGCGCCGGCACCATCGGTGGCCAGGTTGTTGCGGAATGTGCAGTTCAGAAACTGGGACTCCGCCTGATAGATGAACACCCCTCCCCCGGCGTCCGCCCGGCCGTTCTCGAACACGCAGCGCTCGACAATGACCGATCCACCTGGCCCCAGGCCCCTGACAGCCAGGCCGCCCCCGTATCCCGGCAGGGCGTCGGGGGGCAGTAGATCCGGATTGCCGCCGCGCACGGTGATGCCGGCAATGCGCACTGCCGTACCCGCGACGCTGTAGATCAGGAATGCGCGCCCGTCACCCTCCAGATCCATGATGCAGAGTTCGGGATCATCGACGGCGGAGAGAATCGTTAGCTCCATGCCGCCAAGGATCAGATTGCGGTTGGCGGCTCCGGTGAAGATGCCCTCGGCAAGACGGATCGTGTCGCCGGGTTGCGCGGCCAAGGACGCCTCTTGGAGATTCGGGTAGAGACCCGTGCCATCCGGGTAGACGTCCAGGACGGCGCCGCGGGCAGACATCGGCAGCAGAATCGTAGCCAATACGATGAACGCATGGCCGGCGAGGGGGAGAGCATTGCGCATTATGGGTCCTCCTTGCACTTCGCGTCGATTGACAGTCGCATGTGCCGGACGGCCCGGCGGCATACCTCCATCCGGGTCGAGCCCGTGGGAGAATTATACACCTTCCGGTCACACCGTTCGCGCAGCGGGCGAATCACCGTGGTGGGCCCGCGCAATGCGGCCACAAACGTCCCACAAACCCCTCCTCCGGGGGGAGGGAACCTTCGGCGAGCTTCTTGACGCACGATCCACCGCTCGCGGCAAATCATATCTAACTATATGATTTGTAGTTTGTTATGTGTTTGGGCCGCCCCCCCGGGGGGGCGGTTCTCCGGTGAGTCCCCCGGGCTAACGAGCTTGTGCGCCGACAAATCCGATGTTGATACCCAGCCGGGCCCGGGGTACAATCAT
>CAYQJL010000279.1:0-29608 GCA_964417675.1 uncultured bacterium
ATAACCGACGTGATCATGCCCGAGATGAATGGGCTGGATCTGGCCAAGAACCTTCTATGTATCTGTCCGAGCCTCAAACGCCTTTTCATGTCGGGCTACACAGCCGACATCATCACTCACCACGGAGTGATGGACGAAGGCATGCATTTCATCCAGAAGCCGTTTTCGCTGAAGAGCCTGAGGGCGAAAGTCAGGGAGGCCGTGGGCCATGGGCAATGAGGAATGAGGAATATGGAACCGAACAGGTAGATGCGATTCGGCTGGTCTCCCCTCGCGCTCCCTCGGCCGACATGCATGGGATGAGACGCGTTTCTTCCTAGCTCTCCACCGTTTTCCCGGCGACCCGCTTCGGATGAAACAGGGTATCTCCGTCCAGGCAGCAGAGAAGCATGTTGGAAGAGGCTGGTCCGTGCATTCGCGTGCCCAGCATGATACCATCACCATCGATGCTGCGGGAACGTCGCCCGCGCGCATTCAGCAAAGGAGGTCATCATGCAACCGACAATCCATCCGCAGGTCCTAGGCAGGGTGCTGGCCGGTCTGCTGTTGCTGCTGACGATTCTTCTGCCGCCCGGGGCGCGGGCCGATGAGCCGCGCCTGGCGGTGCGGCTCATCGGCGGAGAGAGCGCGATCTATGCGCTCGGCGAAATCGAGCGGATCGGCTTCGAGGGCCAGGAGACGCTGGTGGTCGTCACCGGCAGCGGCTCGCAGCACTACGCGACCGAGATGATCGCGCGGATCGAGTTTCTGTGGGATTTCTCCAGTGTCGAGGATCCCGAAGAAGCGGCCGCGCTCATCAAGGGCATTCATCTCTTCCAGAATCAACCGAACCCGTTCTCGCCGCAGACGCAGATCGCTTTCGAGCTGCCGCACGACGGGCAAGTGGAGCTGAGCATCTACGCTCCCGACGGGCGTTTGGTTCGCTCACTGGCCAGCGGCCAACGGGAGGCCGGCCGCCACACGGTGAGCTGGGACGGACGGGATGATGCCGGCCGCCGCGCCTCCGGCGGAGTCTACTTCTACAGCCTGCGGGCGCCCGGCATCGAAGAGAGCCGGCGAATGATCCTTCTGCCGTGACCGAAGGCGAACGCGATTCCAGAAAGGAGAGAACAGAGGAAGCAAGAAAGAAAACATGCAACGCAAGGGGAATCGAGTCATGAAACGACGAGTATTTCTGGTAGTGGGTCTGGCACTGGCCGTCTGCATTCCGGCGAGCCAGGGCCAGTGGAAGATGCGCGTTCACGAGGGGGAGTTCGTGACGGAGTTCTGGGTGTCGCATGTCGACAGCCTGACCTTCTATGAAGACACGACCGGTGTGCCGGGAATGATCACGCTCCCCGCGGGCACCTTCACGATGGGCAGCCCGGAAGAGGAATATGGCCATCAGAACCATGAGACCCAACGCGAGGTCGTCCTGACGACACCGTTCCACATGTCGCTCAGCGAGGTGACCAACCAGCAGTTCGTGGACCTTGCGCAGTGGGCCTATGAGCGTGGCTACTGCACGGTGAGCGGCTCGAGCCTGCGCGATGCGCTGGACGGCTCGACCGAGGAGCTGCTCGACATGGACGGCATCGGGTCGGAGATCTCCTTCAGTGGGGGTGTCTTCAGCGTACAGCCCGGCAAGGAAGAGCACCCGGTCTTCAATGTGAGCTGGTACGGCGCGGTGGCCTACTGTGATTGGTTGAGCTTGCAGCGGGATCTGCCACGGGCCTACGATCATGCGACCTGGCTGTGCAACGGGCACGATCCCTACAACGCGCCCGGCTATCGCTTGCCGACCGAGGCGGAGTGGGAGTATGCCTGCCGGGCCGGCACACAGAGCCCGTTCAACACCGGGTCCTGTCTGGACGCCGGGACGGAGGCGAACTACGACGGCAACCAACCCTATCCGGACTGCCCGCCCGGGCCGCATGAAGGCTGGACGGTTCCGGTGGGGAGCTATCCGGCGAACGGCTTCGACCTCCATGATATGCATGGGAACCTCTGGGAGTGGTGCAACGACTGGTACGGAGGCGGCTATGGCGGGGACGAGACCGATCCCGTGGGGCCCCTCACCGGCAGCGGTCGGATTGTGCGCGGCGGTAGCTGGGTCAACAGCGCGCAGAACTGCCGCTCGGCAGTTCGTTCGAGCTCTGTTCCGGAGAACATCGCCATCTCCTGCGGCCTGCGACCCGTGAGATCAGCGATCTGAGCGCGCGGTCGGGCCGCCGCCGCGGCCACGACCACGAGCGGGGCCACGACCACGGGCGCGGCCACGACCACGAGCGGGGCCACGACCACGCGCGGGGCCACGACCACGGCCCACCAAGCACGAACAGGGGAGGGGAGCATGTGCAAGAACCGAAGCCACCATCGGCGGGCGCATCTGATCCTCTCCTGTCTTCTCTTGGCGACGAGCTGTGCCGGCATCCACCCGCGTTCGCTCGAAGAAGCGCTCCACAAGTCCCGGCCGCTGGATGAGGGCACGGTCGTGGCGGGATTGAAAGAGGCCCTCAAGGTGGGTTCGCAGCGTAGTGTGGATGGGGTTTCCGTCCTGGACGGCTTCCTGGGGAACGGGTTGATTCGGATCGCGATTCCGGAGGAGCTCGAGGATGTGGCCAGGGCCATGCGAAGCGCGGGCTTCGACCGGCAGGTCGAGCAGCTCGAGGTGGCCATGAATCGGGCGGCCGAACAGGCGGCCGGGGAGGCCCGGGATGTGTTCTGGGATGCGATCAGCGGCCTGAGCATCGCGGATGGATTCGCCATCCTGGGCGGTCCGGAGGATGCGGCCACCCGCTACTTCCGAACCGCCACGGAGGACGAGCTGCGGCAGCGCTTCGAGCCGATCGTTCAACAGAAGATGGGCGCGGTCGGCCTCTATCGCATCTACCACGAACTGACCGGCTACTATGAACGGATCCCGTTCGTCCGCCAACCCGCCCTGAACCTGGAAGCCTATGTGGTCGATCGGACGCTGGACGGGCTCTTCACGGTGCTGGCGTTGGAGGAGCAGCGCATCCGCGAGGATCCCGTGGCCCGCAGCAGCGAGCTTCTCCGCCGGGTGTTCGGTCGTTAGGATCCCTTCATTGACGCGGGAATCTCTTTCTGGACGAGCCCACCGAGCCGGTGCGCGTCGGGCCGCTGATTCGTTTCCTTGAAGAGCGGGGAGGCGGGGTCGGCGACGCACGTCGGATGCACCGGTCCTGTCGGTTCTGTTCGCCACGACCTCCATGCTGGCGGCGACGGTGACCTTCGAGAAGAAGAGCCGCTCGTTCGAAAGGTAGCTGCTGGCCCCGATCCCACTGGAACTGCTGATGCTGGCCAAGACGAGCGCCGCGATGCCGTGGCCGCCAGCGAGGTGTTCGAGGCGCAACCTTCTCGGACTTCTTCCGCAAGACATTCCAAGGCCGATATGCGGTGTGCCTTGTGCTTCTGCCCGGGCCGGGTGGGCAGCCTGCACGCGGCGTGAGAGATGATAATGGCTTGACATTAGTTGGCGATATGGCAAATATTGCAAATATACGATGCGGGCTGCAAGGGAATCGCCCGGCGCAACTGGAGGAGGAACCGCGGATTCAGGCGGGCGCCTCCTTTTTTGGCCATCCGCCGGGCCGTGGTGCGGGTGGGGACGCTGCGGAACCTGGACAACAATTGGCGTGTTGGCAAAATGACATAATGAACGGTCATGGATGGACGAATGGTGGCACATGGGGCGGCCGCTGACAGCGTGGCCCTCATTAACAGGTGGGCGAGTCCGGGGGGATCTTGATGTTCTGGCGTAATCAGTGGAAGGCGCTACTTCTGATCGTAGGCGTCTTGCTCGCCTGCTTCTACCTTCCGGTCGGCCAGTCGCGATTCGACCGGGCCATCATGGAGTCGCTGCACCTGGTGCGGTGGTATGCGCGGGAGCATGTGCTGCTGTGTCTGATCCCGGCCTTCTTCATTGCCGGGGCCATCGCGGTCTTCATCAGCCAGGCTTCGGTGATGAAGTACCTGGGCGCGCGGGCCAACAAGGTCCTGGCCTATGGGGTCGCCTCGGTGAGCGGTACGATCCTGGCGGTTTGCTCATGCACCGTGCTGCCGCTCTTTGCGGGGATCCATCGCATGGGGGCCGGGCTCGGGCCGGCGACGGCGTTTCTCTACTCCGGACCTGCCATCAATGTCCTGGCGATCGTGTTGACGGCTCGCATTCTCGGGATAGAGCTTGGCGCGGCGCGGGCTGTCGGCGCGATCCTGTTCAGCGTCGTGATCGGTCTCCTGATGCATCTGATCTTCAGGCGCGAAGAGGAGGCCAAGGCAATTGCGGCCGCCGAGTTGCCCGAGCCTGAGGCCACACGGCCGCTCTGGAAGACCGCGCTGTATTTCGCCAGCATGGTCGGCGTGCTGGTCTTCGCCAACTGGGGCAAGCCGGCCACCGAGAGCGGCATCTGGCAAGCGGTCTACTCCATGAAGTGGATCCTGACCTCGATCTTCGCGGCCGGCCTGGGCGTCATGCTGGTTGCCTGGTTCGGCCTGCGCTTGTACCAGGCGCTCATCACGGCCCTGCCGACAGCGGCCCTGGCGCTGCTCTTTCCGCAGCATCCGATGCTGGCGTTCACGGCGGCGGTCATCGCCCTTTCAGCCTGGACCAGCACCTCGCGGGGCGAGTTGGGCGACTGGTTCGGCGCCTCCTGGGGGTTCGCGAAACAGATCCTGCCGCTGCTGTTCTTCGGTGTTCTCATCGCCGGCGCCCTGCTCGGCCGGCCCGGCGAGGAGGGGCTGATTCCCTCGGAGTGGGTCAGCCGCGCGGTGGGAGGCAACTCCCTGGGCGCGAATCTGTTCGCGGCCATTGCAGGGGCCTTCATGTACTTTGCGACCTTGACCGAGGTGCCGATCCTGCAAGGCCTGATTGGAAACGGTATGGGCAAGGGTCCGGCGCTGGCGTTGTTGCTGGCCGGCCCGGCCCTTTCCTTGCCCAACATGCTGGTGATTCGCAGCGTGATGGGCACGAAGAAGACAGTGGTCTTTGTTGCCTTGGTCGTGGTGATGTCCACGATCAGCGGTCTCATCTTCGGGGCGCTCTTCGGATCCTAGGGGGCGCTTTCGAATTCCAGCGCCGGGAACGACCGTATCCGGCAGGGAGGAATGATGCACAAGATCCAGATCCTGGGAACGGGCTGCCCGAAGTGCGAGCAGCTCGCGCAGAACGCGCAGGCGGCCGCACAGCGGCTCGGCATGGCCTGCGATTTCGAGAAGGTCACGCAGATTCAGGAGATCATGAAGTTCGGTGTCATGATGACTCCTGGACTGGTGATCGACGGCGACGTCAAGTCGACCGGCAAGGTTCCGTCGGTGGATGAGATCCAGGGTCTCCTCGCCAAGGCGGCTGGACAGCCCGAGGAAGCGGGACAGTAGTTGGTGTCATCCGGGGCGGGCTCGCCCGCGCTGCGAAACGACGGGCATCCATACGGGGGCAGGTATGAGCAAGGGTATCAGAATCGGCATCGTCTTGGCCGCCATCGCACTCTTTGCGATCGCAATCCTTCTCAAGGAAGGCGGCAAGAGCGGCTCGGCCGCGACGGGGCCGCCGGAGATCCCGCCCGTGGCAGGATCAGTAGAGGCGATCGACGCGCGGGTGGGACAAGACGCATCGATCGAGCCGTCCACCGGAGGGAAGGCGTCGCTTGACTCGCTCGGATCGGGGGCGGCGCCGCACCAGTCAACCGCAACGGCCGAATCACCGGCCGGCATGGCGTCGCAGGACGGGGCCGCCCTGCCGCGCCTGCTCAAACTGGGGTCCGACAAGTGCATTCCCTGTAAGATGATGGCCCCGATCCTGAAGGAACTGCATCAGGAGTATGCCGGGCGGATGATCATCGAGGAGATCGATGTGCGCGAGAACCGCGCCGCGGCCAGCCTCTACTCGGTGCGGGTCATCCCAACGCAGATCTTCTATGACGGCTCGGGTACGGAGCTCTATCGCCAGGAGGGCTTCATGGACAAGGCCACCATTCTCAGCAAATGGCAGGACCTGGGCTTCGATCTCTAGGTGTCCGGGCCTGGGCTTCGATCTCCAGGTGTCCGGGCCTCGGCTTCGATCCTTATGCGGCGGGAGTTGGTGTTCGGTCCTTGACCCTGAGTCACTTGGACGCGCCGCTTGGCGGCCGCTCTTGCCTGCGGAGGTAGCTTGTGGAGCAGATCTTCACCACTTTGACGCATGCGATCGAAGGCTCGGCCTGGATCGCCGTTGGCAGCGCGTTCGTTTGGGGCATCCTCAGCATCGTCCTGAGCCCCTGCCACCTCTCGAGCATTCCGTTGATCGTGGCCTACATCGGGCAGGCCGGAGCCGCCTCGGCGCGGCGCGCGCTGACGATCTCGACGGTCTTCTCGGTGGGCATCCTGGTAACGATCGGGGCCATCGGCGTCATCACGGCGACCTTGGGCCGCATGCTGGGCGATGTGGGTGCCTATGGAAACTACGTCATCGCGCTGATCTTCTTCTTGCTCGGCCTCCATTTCCTGGGCGTCATTCCGCTGCCCTGGTCGGGGGGCGGCCCGGCCGGCTCACGCCACCGCGGACTCGGCGCGGCCTTCATCCTCGGGCTCATCTTCGGCGTCGGGGTCGGGCCGTGCACCTTCGCCTACATGGCGCCGATGCTGGCGGTGACCTTCAAGGTCGCCGCCCATAGCTGGCTCTACGGCGCGCTCCTGCTGTTCGTCTTCGGCGTCGGCCACTGCTCGGTGATCATCGCGGCCGGGGCCTCGGCCGAGCGGGTGCAGCGCTATCTGCACTGGACGGAGAATTCGCGCGGGGCGCTGCGCTTGCGCCAGGCGTGCGGGATCCTGGTCATCCTCGGAGGGGTCTACCTGATCTACACGGCGTAGAGCAGCCGCGGCGCCGCGGCTACGATGGATGATCCGACGGCCGGAGCGCGAGAGGCGATCCGGCTCATGGCTGTGGGTGGCCAGCCGACAGTTCGGTCGATGGATCACGCCACTCGGGGAAAGGGCGCCATGCCGGCTGACAACCTGGATCCTGCCAGCGACCGTCTTCCCAGCGACGAGCGGCTGATGGAGGCCGTCCGCGACGGCGATCTCCTGGCCTTTGAGCAGTTGGTGGCCCGGCACCAGGCAGGAGCCTGGCGCCTGGCCCACCGATTCCTGGGCGATGCCGGCGATGCCGAGGACATGGTGCAGGAGGCGTTCCTGCGCCTGCTCGGCGCCGCGGGGCGCTACCGGCCCAGCGCGGCGTTTCGGACCTACTTCTACCGCATCCTCACGCGGCTCTGTCTCGATCATGCCCGCAAGAAGCGGCCGTCTGTCATGGATTCCCTGCCCGAGGCCCCCGACCGAGCCCCGACTCCAATCGAGCAGGTCCTTTTGCGGGAGCGCGAGCAGGCGGTGCGCCGGGCGCTCGATGCCCTGCCCGCCGATGATCGCATGGCCGTGGTCCTGCGCTACTTCATGGGCAGCAGCGCGGCCGAGATGGCGGAGCTGCTGGGGACCTCGGTCAAGGGTGTCGAACGCCGCCTGTCGCGCTCGCGCGAGCGCCTGCGCGCCGCGCTTGGCCATCTGATGGAAGACTGATTCGGTCGGAAGACTGATTCGGTTGGAAGATTGATTCGGCTGGAAGACTGATTCGGCCGGGTAGGATGTTTTTGAGGGGGATCGGAAGACTCTGTTCGTTTGAATCTATACGGGAGGAAGCCGATGGATTGCCGAGACGCGCGAAGGCAGGTGACAGAGTACGCCGCGGGACGCCTCGCCCCGGATGCATGGCACGCCATGCGGGAGCACCTGCGTGGCTGCCAGGAGTGCCGGCAGGTGTTGGGCCGCGTCGACAGCCTGGCGGGGCTGGCGGCGAGGCTGCCGGATGCACCGGTTCCGGTGGACCTGTCCAGGCATCTGCTGGCGGCGGCGCGCGCCCGCCAGGCCGCCCGCGCCATCGAGTGGAATCCCCTGTTGTGGTGGCGCATGGCTTCGCTCTCCCTGCGCTGGGCAACGTTGACCCTGGGTCTGATCGGCTTGCTGCTGGGCGGCGCCACCGCGAGCGTTGTGTGGTCCGGGGCCTCTCCCGACCCGTGGGTGGCGGCGGATCCCCTGGAGCGCCACGCGATCGACTACCTGGCCGACGCCCCCGACGGGTCGCTGGCCGGTAGCTACCTGGCTCTCCAGCAGGGCGGCGGGGAGGAACGCGAGTGATGTGGCGCAAGATCATTCCCCTGCTGCTCGCCCTCTCGGTCGGGATGAACATTGCGATTCTGGCGGTCTGGGCCATGAGGAGTTGCAGCGGGTGCCGGATCGCGACCTGCGGCACGGGACAGGACTGCCCTGGCCTGCACGAGTATCTGCGCGCGGGCGACACCCAGCAACGGATGCTGACGGCGCTCATGGAGCAGTTCCATGAGAAGGCTCGCCCGATCTGCGGTGAGATCGATGCTCGCCGCGCTGAGCTGATCGACCTGATCGCCGCCGAGGTGCCCGACTCGGCGGCCATGGCCGCCTGCCAGGCCGCCATCCTGGCCGGTCAGGGCCGAATGCAAGCGCTGGTCGTCGAACAGCTCCTGGCCGAGAAGGCTGTGCTGACCGACGACCAACGCGACGCGCTGTTCGACCTTCTGCGCAGCCGCCCGGGCTGCCGCATTGCTGGTGTCGGTGGTGCGGCCTGCGCGGGAACGGGCGCCGCGGCGTGTGATTCCGGGCATTCTGGATTGATGGCGGTTCCGGGCGGGACAAGCTGTCCCGGCCAGATCCGATAGAGTTCCAGGCAGGCGCGAGCCTCGCTGTTGCCAGGAGAGCCTGGCTGCAATCGGACGAATCGCCCTGCAACCAGGGACGTCTGGCTGCGTCAGGCATGTCTCACAACAAGTCAGAAAGGATGAGGGGAAGAACATGAAGCGTATGGCGGCGGTTGTTGGATGCGTGGCCCTGATCGGGCTGATGGCATGGGCTGTGGTGAACCCGGGGGAGGCCGCGGCGGTTGCGGCCGGCGGTTCGGTGGACGGGGCGGCATGGATGGAGTACGTTTGCGGCGGTGGCAATCACCAGGCCGGGGACTCTCCGAGCGGATCGGCTGATTGCAAGCACGGCCAGAAGTGCGACAAGTGCGAGCAGTGCGAGAAGTGCAAGGACGGTGCCAAGTGCGAAGGCTGCCAGAACTGCAAGGACTGCAAAGACTGCAAAGAGTTCAAGGATGCCGACGGAGACGGGAAGTGCGACTCCTGCGGCCAGTGCGACAAGCACGCCTCCGGGAAGGGATCCTGTCACAAGTCCTCCCCGTGCCCGCATCACAAGAGCCCGCACGACGGATGCAAGCACTCGCGCTAGGTCGGATCCGTCTACCTTGATCGAGTAGCTCAGGCTGATCGATGTGCCCCCGCCCGGGGGCCCCGGCCCGGCGTTGCTCGCCGGGTGCGCCACCAGGGGCCCGGGGTGGGGGCACGGTTCTGCGCGCGTCAGGTTGCCCCCGTTGGCCTTTCGGGCGCGAACCGGATCCGCGGTCGACACCGGTCCGCCACCGTGCAAAGATCCCAGGCGCCATCCGATTTCTGTCAGGTGCATCTCGAGTCCTCGGGGACACTCGCTGAGCGGCGCACGAAGTTTCTGGGGTTGCGTCCTTCGCACGGTCCTTCGTGCTGTGTGTGGTGCCGGGTGTGGCGCGCGGCCTCTGGCTTTGCGACCGGCGCTCGAGGTGCTGCTGTCGCTTCGGGCCCGCGTGCCCTTCATCCTGCGCAGCGTCGTGGAGACATCGGTATGATGCGATTCGTTGTCCTGCTCGCGATTGCGGCCCTCGGCGGCTGTGCTCTGATGGGTTCCACCGACCCCTATCCAGTGAAGGCGCTCGATTCCATGCCTTCCGCCGCCCGGGAGGTGTTGGATACGCGCGCGAAAGGGCCTGCCGGCGCTGGGGCGGGCATCACCCTCGGCCTGGATGAAGCCATCGCGATCGCCATGGCCGGGAATCCCGGGGTGGCCGCCGCCGACTGGGAAGGGGAAGCGGCTCTGGCGCGGCGGGATGTGGCGGCCGCGGAGCGATGGCCTCGGTTCGGCCTGGTCGGGGGGTACACGCGTCACCTGGACGAGCAACGCCTCCTTCCGGTCCGCCAGCCGGGCGATCCGACCGTGCTGAGCAGGGACATCGTCTCCGGCGATCTCCTCCTCAGCCTGCCTCTCATGACGGGCGGGCGCCTCCAGAACCAGATTCAGGGCGCCGAACTGCTCGCGCAGGCGTCTCGCCACCGGCTGGCCCGCACGCGCGAGGAGCTGGTGTTCAACGTCTCCAGCCTATTCTACGCGATTCTTGCTCAGGAGAAGGTCATCGAGTCGCTCGAATTCGCCCGTCGCACCATGCAGGAACAGCTTCGGCGGATCGACGCGCTGATCGCGGCGCAGAAGGCCGCCGGTGTCGACCGGCTGCGTTCGGAGGTGCGCCTGGCGGATGTCGATCAACGACTGGCGCGGGAACGAAGTAGGCTCGCGATCCAGCGGCGCGCCTTCATCCATCTGCTGGGTGTGGAAGAGGAAGCCGATTCGCTCTCCTTGCGGGGCGAACTGCTCGATGCCAAGGAGCGGGAGTTGCCGGATCAGCAGGCCGCCATCGAGATGGCCCTGTCGCAGCGTGCGGACTGCCTGGCCGCCCGGGCCGCGCTGGAGGCCCGGGCCCGGAGCGTGGATGCCGCCCGGGCCGCGTACTGGCCGACCCTGTTTCTGCAAGGCTCCTACGGCGCGCGCTGGGCGGTGGGATCCTGGATCGGCGAGGGCCAGGAACTCGATGACGCCGGCCGCATCGGCCTGGTGCTGGAGATGCCGATCTTCGAGGGGGGCCGGACCGCGGCCCAGGTTCGCGAGCAACGCGCCTTGCTGGCAGCTGACCGGGAGCATCTGCGCCGCATGGAGTTGGCCGTGCGACTCGAGGTCGAGACGGCGCTGTTGAGTGTCGCGTCCACCCGCGAGCGAGCGGCGGTCCTGGCCAAGGGGATCGAGCAGGCCAGCGAGGGCCTGCGCATCGAACGAGAGAAGTACGCGCTCGGCAAGGGTACGATTGGTGACGTCCTCGACGCCCAGGCGGCTTTGCTGGAGTCGCAGACGAACTACTTCCTGGTTCTGGCGGAACTGCAGACCGCGTTGGCCCAGCTTCGCCTGGCCGGCGGTGAAGGATCGACGGGAGAATCATCATGAAGCGCACTGTCCTCATTCTCGCGGGACTGGCCCTGGTGGCGGTGGTGGTCTTCCTTCTTCAGGGCCGCTCGCCGGAGCAGGCCGGGGGCGAGCCCAAGCCACCGCCGCAGGTGCGCGTCGCCAGAGCGTCGATCGGCGCGATTTCGGAGATCGCCGAGCTGACCGGTACGGTTGAGCCCTACCGTCTGGCCCGCTTGGCGTCGCCTGCCGAGGGCCCGGTAGCGAGGGTCCATGTGCGCGAGGGCGACCGTGTCACGGCGGGTGACCATGTGTTGGTCATCGGACGCAAGGAGGGAGCCGATGCACTGATCGCCTCGCTGCGCGAGGAACTCAAGAAGGAGGAGGACAATCTGCTCCGCACGCGCCAGCTCGTCGAGAGCGACGCTCTGGCGGCCGAGCAGCTCGACCGGGCGCGGGCTGAGCGCGAGCGCGTGCGGGCCCTGCTCGTCAAGGCCGAGGAGACGGCCGGCGACTATGTGCTCAGCGCACCCTGGGACGGCATCGTGTCACGCGTGATGGTCAAGGAAGGCGACTATGTCGCGCCACGCGTCTTGCTGGTCGAGATCTACGATCCGTCCAGCTTGGTGGTACGCGCGGCGGCGCCGGAACGGCATGCCACCCAGGTGCGAAACGGCATTCAGGTTGCCGTAACGCTCGACGCCAACCCCGGAACCCCATTGCAGGGAAGGATCGCGCGTGTCTACCCGTATCTGGAGGAGCGCACCCGCACGCGCACGTTCGAAGTGGAACTGCCCGCGTCGATCGAGCTCTTGCCGGGGATGTTCGCACGCTTGCGCCTGCCGCTCGAGACGGTCGCCGATGCATTGATCGTCCCGGTCGATGCACTGGCCGCCGGACAGGGCACTCAGAAGATGGTCTTCGTGGTCGCGGCGGGCCGGGCGCAACGCCGAGCCGTACAGACCGGCATCGAGCACGGCGACCGGGTGCAGATCCTGTCGGGGTTGGTCCCGGGCGAAGAGGTGATCGTCGTGGGCCCGGCACAACTGAAGGACGGAGCGCCCGTGCGGGTTGTGGCGCCGGGCGCGGGCGCGGGCACGGGCACGGGCGCGGACGCGGGCACCGGAGCGGGCACGGGCGCGGACGCGGGCGCGGGTGCCACGGCGGAGTCTCCAGCAGGCATCGAGCCCGGGCCGCGGGGATCGGTGACGGACGGCGGGGAAGGCACGCGATGAAGCTGACGAACTATGCGGTGCATCGCCGGGTGGCCACCAGCGCCATCGTCCTGGCTCTTCTGGTCGTTGGATTCTACGGCCTCGTGCATCTCCCGGTCGATTTCCTGCCGAGCATCACCTACCCGATGCTCAAGGTGCACATCTGGTGGCGCGGGGCCACGCCCGAGGAGATCGACAAGAGCATCGCCGATCCGGTCGAACGGCAGATGGCCACGGTGGACGGCCTCGACTATCTCGAGTCCTCCAGCATCGAGGGCATGTACACGCTGCTCGTGAACTTCAAGTACGGCGTGGATGTGAATGCGGCCTATCAAGATGCCCTGGCAGCGATGGCCCGGGTTGCCCGTGAGCTGCCCGCGGACATGGATCCGCCCGTGATCATCAAGGCCGACCCATCCCAGTTGCCGGTGGTCCAGTTGACGGCCAGCAGCGAGCAATGGGACCTCGTCGCGCTACGCACATGGGCCGACGAGTGGCTCCAGGACCGACTCCTGGCCGTTAGCGGGGTAGCCGGCACGGAAATCGTCGGCGGGTTGAAACGCGAGATCCGCGTGCACCTGGACGCCGAGGCGCTGGAGAAGCACGGGTTGACGCTGGCGGCGGTGCTGCAACGCCTGCGCGAGGAGAACATCGAGCAGTTCGGCGGCCGGGTGACGACCGGCGCGCGCGAGATCATCGCCCGGACGATGGGCGAGTACCGCAGTCTGGACGAGATCCGCGCCGTCGTTCTGGCCGACGCCGGGGGAGCCCTGCTCCGGCTGGAAGAGATCGCCGAGGTGGTCGATTCCCATGAAGAGGTGCGGGTCATCACCCGTCTGGACGGCCGGCCCTGCGTCAAGCTGAGCGTCCTGAAGCAAGCCGACGCCAATACGGTGGCGGTGGCCGAAGCGGTCAGCCAGCGCCTTCGAGAGCTGGAGTCCGCTCTGCCGGACGGCATGCGGCTCGGCATGGTCGAGAATCAGGCCGACTACGTCAACGCCGCTTTGGGCGGCGTGCGCAACGCCGCCCTCGAGGCCGCCCTGCTTGTGATCCTGATCATCTACCTGTTCCTCGGGTCCTGGCGTCAGGTCCTGGTGATGATGCTGGCCCTGCCCATCACCCTGATTCTGAACTTCGGCCTGATGAAGCTCGCCGGCTTCTCGCTCAACATCTTCTCGCTGGGCGGATTGGTGATCGCGATCGGTGTGCTGCTGGACAACTCGATCGTCGTCATCGAGAACATCACGCGCCGGCGGCAGCTGGAGCAGGATCAGCCGACGGACGCGCTGGCCGTGGACGCCACCAGCGAGATCGGGCCGGCCGTGGTGGCCGCGACACTCTCGTTCCTGGCGCTGTTCGTTCCGTTTCTGCTGGTGCCGGGCCTGACCAGCTTGCTCTTCCGGGAGCTGATCCTGGTCATCGCGGGCATCGTGGTGATCAGCTTGCTGGTGGCGGTGACGGTCACCCCGATGGTCACCGCCACGATCCTGGGAAGGAGCCCAAGGGGTGGGCGGCGGGCAACCCGCTTCGAGCGTTTCTTCGCGCGAGCGACCGAGGATTACGGCGATGTCCTGGAGGGTGCCCTGCGCAGAAAGGCCTGGGTGCTCGGCGCCTTCGCGTTGCTTCTCGCGCTCGCGGTCGGTCTGGCTGGCGGCCTGGGCAGCGAGTTCCTGCCGGCGGTGGATGACGGGCGCATCCTGGTCAAGGTGAAGCTCCCCACGGGAGCGGCGGTCGGCGAGACCGACGGCATCTTGCGGGAGATCGAAGAGCGGATTGCCGGCGACGAGCTGATCGAGAGCATGTTTGCACTGTCCGGCGGCCGTGTGTGGGGTCTGTACACCAATGAAGTCGCCAACGAAGGCGAGCTCAACATCCAACTCGTCCCCCGTGACGAGCGTCCGTTGAGCACGGAGGAGTTCGTCCAGCGCCTGCGGCCGATCGTTGCCGGGGTGCCCGTGCCGGGTGGCAGGGCGATGGTGACGCAGATGAAGGTCAAGGGCATCCGCAAGCTGGGGGATGCCGACATCGACGTGAAGCTCAAGGGGCCGGACATCACGACGCTCTACGACGAGGCGCGCCGTCTGGCGGCAACGATGAATGGGCTTGACCACTTGACGAACGTCAGTGTCTCGATAGACATGACCAAGCCGGAGTACCAGGTCAGGATTGACCGGGAACGGGCGGCGGATCTGGGCGTATCGGCCCAGGACATCGGCGAGACACTGCGCGCTCTGGTGACCGGGGCCGTGGCCACGCGCTACCGCGAGGGCGGCGAGTACTACAACGTTCGCGTGATCGTGCCCGAGGGCCGGCTGACGACCCGTTCGGCGGTGGAGCAGTTGCCGCTGCGGAGCCGGCAGGGTGGCTACCTGAGGATCGGCGATGTCGCCGACGTGATCGCGACCACCGGGCCGGTCGAGATCGTGCGCGATGATCAGGTCAAGCAAGTCGTTGTCAGTGGGGACGCGGTCGGCGCGAGCGTGGGGAAGGTGCTTCGCGCGGTGCAGGAGGCGCTGAGGCAGCACGAGTTACCGCCGGGCTATGAGATCCAGTACGGCGGCCAGGCGCAGATGATGGCCGAGATGACGAGGACGCTTCTGACCATTCTGGCCTTCGCAGTCTTCTTCGCCTTCATCGTCCTGGCCGTGCAGTTCAACAGCCTCAAGCTGCCCGCCTTGATCCTGGGAAGCATGCCGGTCTGCCTGGCGGGCATCGTCTTCATCATGCTGGCGACCGGACTGCCGCTGGGGGCGACGTTGATCATCGGCGTGCTGGTCGTGGTGGCCGCGACGGTCAACGATGGCGTCCTGCTGCTCACCTTCGCCCGCGATGCGCAGGCCACCGGCGGCCTCCCCCCGCGGGCAGCCGTGATCCAGGCCGCCAAGATCCGTCTGCGGCCGCGCGTCATGACCACGACCTGCACCCTGGTGGGCTTCCTGCCCCTGGCGCTGGCGATCGAACAGGGCGGGGACATGCTGCGCCCGATGGCCGTCGGCGCCGTGGGCGGCCTGCTGATGGAGATCGGGGTGGCGCTCTTCCTGATGCCCTGCCTGTATGTCATGTTCACGCGTGGTCCGCGGCCGGATCGGTCCACGGCGTGATCTGCCTGGCGCCTGATCAGTCAGCGGCCCCCCCGAGCAGGCAATCTGCTTGATCCGAACGCTCCTGTGGCCTATCATGTATCGCTGGTTCGCGTTGCGGCTCTCGATTTATGTGTACGCATGATGCCGCTACCACCGTTGCTGTCGGCGCAGGTTCCAGGTGCGGGCAAAGAAGGCGAATGCCGGGTGGCCGGCGGGGGCGCGGCCGGGGCGATCGGTGATGGCCCTGGCGGCGGTCCTGGTGGGTCTCCCTGTTGTGGCGATCCCTGTGGGGATGGCCCCGTCGGCGTCCGCCTCCGAAACCATGCTCTTCCCGGGCGCCGATGGGGCGGCTCCCCACCGCAGGGACCTCCTCCTGGATTTCGAGGACGGCCGGGGAAGCAACTGGGTGATCAGCGCCGGTGATTCGCCCTACATCACCTGCGAACTGCGCCATGAGCCCACCTTCGGCGAAGGATTCTCCCTCTGGTGCCACGCGACCGGGCTGGATTCGACCCGCAGCAGCAACGAGCAGGTCGATGTACTGTTGCCTCTCTCCGAACCGGTCCTGGTGACGGCCGAGTCGCAGATCTCCTGGCTCTGGTGGTTCCGCGATCGCGATCAGAACGATGGGGTCGGACTCGAGATCCGCTACCGCGCCGCCGGCGAGGAGGAGGCGCACTGGTTCGCGTGGGCCAGCCACAGCCACCATGACCGCGGCGCCTGGCCTTTCAGTGACCCCGAACTGACGCCCTGCGCGCACAGGATCACAATCGGGGAGGCCCTTGCGGAACGCGTGGCCGCCGGCCGCCCCGAACACCCCTTCCCATGGCTGGTCGACGCGATCCGTCTCTTCTTCTGGTTTCCGACCGATCAGATCCTCTATCTCGACAACCTGCGGATCCATCCGCGGTCCGGCGGTGGAAGCCCGCCCGTCGAGGGCGCGGAAGGCAGATCCGGCCGCGCAGGCGGCCGGCAGCAGAGCGACAGCAGCCAGCACAGCGGTGCCAGCCAGCAGCGCGATGCGGCCATCACCAGCGTCTGCCTGGGCGACCTGAACGGGGACGGCCGGGTGGATCGGTTGTTCGGCTCCCAGGGGAATCCGCCGAAGGTCTATCTCGGCCGGGGAGACGCCGGCGACCGCACGGATCTCGATCAGGGATGGCGCCTGGTCAGCGCCACGCAGCATGGGCTTGGGCGGGCGATCTCGATGACCTTTCCGCAGCTTGCGGACCTGGATGGGGATGGGCGCCTGGATCTGATCTGTGTTTCGAACGATCGCATGCAGGTCTTCCGCGGGCTGGGCGGAGGGTTCTTCCACGAAGCCCGGGGACTGGTTCAACCGGACATGAGCACCAACCGGGTCGGTCGGATCCTGGTCGCGGATCTCCTGGGCGCGCCGTCACCCGAGCTCTATCTGGCCCGGGTGAACCGGCTCTTCCAGTGCGACTCGATCTACCTGGCCCCCGAGCGCCTTACCCGGCTGGCGCCCGAGCGCCTTGCCCAATCAGCGCCCGAGCACCTTGCCCGACCAACACCCGAGCGCCTTGCCCAACCAGCGCCCGCGAACCGTGCGGCTGCCTTCCTCGCTCGGGCCTTCCCGCCGCAGCCCCATGACCGCCCGCGAGCGGGATTCCGGACGGCCTTTGCGGCCGGCGACCTGGACAATGATGGCCGGCCGGATCTGGTGGCCACCAACTTCGACGTATTCCTCGCCGCAGGCGATTCCCTGGTCTGCCGGACCCGGCAGTGGCTCCCCGAAGCGGGGGGCAGCCAGTCCGGGGCGGTTCTGGGCGACATCGACAACGACGGCGACCTGGACCTGATCGTCACGGTGAATCTGCGACACGGCCCCGAGGACGGCCGCACGACCCACGAGCACAGCCTGGTCTACATCAACGCGATCTCGCAGGGCGAGGCGACCTTCCGGGCGGAGCACGACCGTCTGGGCGAGTTCGACAGCGGTCGCCTGCGCCATCCGCTGCTGGTGGACCTCGATCTGGACGGCGATCTGGACCTGTTCGCGCTGCGCTTCTCCTTTGGCACCAGCGCCCGGCCGCCCAATCTGGTTCTGCTCAATGACGGCACGGGCCGGTTTCGTCCAGCGCCCTGGGACTTCTGGGCCTCGCGAGCGCGGCCGGCCTCGAGCGCAAGATTCATCGACCTCGATGATGACGGCGATCTCGACCTGGTGTGCGTGGATGCCGAGGACGGCCGCGAGGTGGTCCTGTGGAGTCCGGCGGCCCAACACGGCCGTTGGGTCAAGGTGCGGGTGCTCGACCGCCGGGGACGGCCGCACGCCGGAGGCGCGCACCTGACGCTGCGACAGGATGGCGCGATCGTGGGCTACCGGCAGACGGGCACCGGCGAGCTCTCGAGTGGGTGGAGCGAGGCGGTCTTCGGTCTGCCCGCCGCGGAGGGCGACGGCCGAGCCGCCGATCGACGCCTGGAGCTGGAGGTCCGTTTCCCTTCGCGATTCGATCGGCCGCTGCGGCGGAAGGTCTCACCCGGGCAAACGATCACGCTCATCGAGCCCGCGTTCGCGGGTTGGATGGGGGAGCTGTGGGCGCGGGGGGATTACGGCGCGCGCCGGTTGGCGGGGTTTGCGGCGGGAGCGGGACTGTTGCCGGCCGTCGCCGGCGGAGCCGGTCTCGGGTTCCTGGCCGGAGCGATCCTCTTTGGCGCAAGCCGCCGAAGAAGAATGCCGGACGATGGGGAGGCACAGCCGCGCAAGGCACAGGCGCGCGGGGCACAGGCGCGCGGGGCACAGCCGCGCAAGGCACAGGCGCGCGGGGCACAGCCGCGCAAGGCACAGGCGCGCGGGGCGAGCCGGCGCCGCGCTGTTGGGTGGCTGCTCCTGATCCTGTGCGCCGCGGGGATCGCGGCTGGGTTGCGCCTTTCTGTCCACTGGCCCATTCACAACGCGGCACGCCTGGGCCTGGCCGGTGCCTGGATCGGGCTGGTCGGCGGAAGCGGCCTGGCCTACGGCGCGCTGGCCCGGCTCACGGCCCGGCGGGCGCGCTCGGCCATTCCCAAGGAGGTTGTCCAGCGCCAGCTCCTGATCGCGATCGACGGCTTCTCTCATGCGCGCTGGTTCGAGGATCTGACCAGGATTTCGAGCCAGGTGCGAAGCCTCCAGCAGGGCGCCGCGCTCGAAAGCGTTCTGCCGGTGCTCAGGCAGCGGCTCGATAGCTACGAGCGGGTGGCGCGTCCGCAGCTTCTGGAGATCGACCGCTGCCTTGCGGCCGGGCACATTCCGGCCGCGATCGCCGGTTCCGTGCACCAGAGCCAGACCCGGTTGCACGAGCTGATCCTCTGGCTGCGCGAGTGGACCGATCGGGCCGGTGCGGCGGCGGAGTCCGGGTTGTCCGGGGCGCGGCACGTGGAGGATCCCGGGCTGCCCGAGCCGGAGCGCGTGGAGGAGATTGCCGCACTGGTGGATGGTTTGCAGGAGCGGTTGCGGGAGATCTTCTCCTGGCTGGCCCAGCACTTCCGCACCGACCTGCGCACCTGCATCCAGGATGCGGCCGGGCGGGTGCGAACCCGTCACGATTTCGCATCCATCGAGGTGTCCTTGCCGGAGGCCCTGCCGGATGTCTTCGGCATCCAGCACTATGTGGTCAACATCTTCGAGAATCTGCTTTCGAACGCGGTCAAGGCGGCGCGCGCAAACGCCGATCAGAGGAGCCCGCGGGTTGCCATTTGCGCGAAGGTCCTGGGGGACCTCGTCACGATCGAGGTCAGCGACACGGGTCCGGGGATCCCGCCGGATGCCTTCCGCCGGGCGCGGGAGGCCATGGTGACCGATCCGGAGCAGGGGGGCCGCGGATTGCCCTATGCCGTCTACTGGGTTCCCAAGTTCCGTGGGCGGATTCATCCGGTGCCGGTCGCGGGGAATGCGGGCGGGGCCGTTTCGGTCACGCTGCGAGCGCTCGCGGCCAGGCAACCGACGCAACCGATGAGGTCAACGCATGAATGAGTCGAGCCAGGTCGAGCTTCTGATCGTCGATGACCAGGCCCATTTCGCGCAGGAGTGCGCGGCCCTGCTGGCGCCCCAGATCCGTTGCCGTCACGTCCTGACCGGGGAAGAAGCGCTCGGTGAGATGCAGCAGCATCCCCCGGATGCGGTGCTGCTCGACATCTACATCGAGATCGACGGGGCGCGCACCGGCCTCGAAATCCTGCCACGCATGCACGCGCGCTTTCCCACCGTTCCGATCATCGTGGCCACGCAGGATCCGACGCCGCAGACCCGGGCGATGGCCCTCGAGAGCGGGGCGCTCGACTACCTGGCCAAGCAGGCCGACCGCAGCGAGATGCTGGCCGTCATCCAGAAGTGCATCGCGATGGGGCGGGCGGCGCGCGAACGCGAGCTTCTGAGCCGCGAGCAGGAGCGCCTGCGTGAGCTGGTCGGCCTGTCGCGGGGCGGCTGGGTCGAGAGCCAGGCGCCGGCGATGCAAGCGTTCCTCGACAAGCTGGCGCGCGCGGCGGCGTCTCCGACGACCGTGTTGCTGCTCGGCGAAAGCGGGACCGGCAAGACGGTCTTCGCGCGTGAGATCCACCGCCTGAGCCCGCGCGCGAAGCTGCCGTTCGTGGAGCGGACGATTGATCCGCTGTGCGACGGGGGCGTGATCCGTGGCGAGCTGTTTGGCACGCAGCAAGGCGCTTTCACGGATGCGGTCGATCGTCCGGGCATCTTCGAACTGGCCGGCGAGGGAACGCTCTTCCTCGATGAGATCGGAAACCTGCCCCTGGGCGTGCAGGGCGCACTGCTGCGCGTGATCGAGTCCCGGCAGTTCGAACCGGTGGGTGGGCAGCGGTCGCTGATCTTTCGGGCCCGACTGATCGTGGCGACGAACAAGGATCTCGACCGCGAAGTGGCCGCCGGCCGCTTTCGCGCCGATCTGCTCGAGCGCCTGCGGGTGGTCAGTCTGCGCGTGCCGGCGCTGCGCGAGAGGGGCGAGGACCTGCCCGATCTGATCCGCTTCTTCAAGGGCTTCTATCAGAGACAGCTCAACCTGCCGGCGGTCGAGATCGCCGAGGAAGCTCTGGCGCATCTGCAGCGGCATGCATGGCAGACCAACAACATACGCGAGCTGCGCAGTGCGATCGAGCGCGCACTGGTGCTGCACGGGCACGAGGCGTGCCTGATGCCATGCCACTTCGACGTGCAGGGGATACGCCCGGGGCCGCATCCTTCGAGCTCGACGCCGCCGACTTCGCCGCTTCCGCCGGGGCCGCATCCTTCGAACTCGCCGCGACCGACTTCGCCGCTTCCGCCGGGGCCGCCACCGCCGACGGTTCAGCAGGGGGCGGGTGCCGCTTCCTTCGACTATCACGCCGAGCGCAAGCGGGCGATGCTGCAGTTCAAGAGCTGGTTCTACACGCGCGCCATTCACCAGATCGGGGCCGTGGCCGGACACATCACGCCCGAAGACATCAAGAAGCTGGTGGAGCTGACCGGGCGGCAGGCGCCGGTCGTGCGGCGGCATCTGGATGAGACCGGGCTGCGGTAGGGCCGGGGTGTGAGGGCCCGTCCAGCCCGGTCACGCGACGGTGGCCGTTCCCGGGACCCTGGGCTCATCTTCAGGGGTGGGATTGAAGATTCACGGTCGGGCGGCTGCGACGCGGCCGGTTGTCTTTCTCTGGGGGATTCAGGCGATGATCGACGATGCCAACCTCTGGTTCGCGTTCGGCCTCACGGCCTTCGCGGGACTCGCGACCGGCATAGGCAGCGCCATGGCGCTTCTGGGGGGGCGCACCAGCACCCGCTTCCTGTCCGGCGCGCTGGGCTTCTCGACGGGTGTGATGCTCTATGTGAGCTTCGTCGAGATCCTGCCCAAGGGTCGCGAGGCGCTTGTCGAGGTGCACGGCCTGGCCGCCGGGAGCTGGCTGGCGGTGGCCGCCTTCTTCGCGGGTGTGCTGGTGATCGGCCTCATCGACCGCCTTGTGCCGGAGGCGGGCAATCCGCACGAACCGCACCATGTCGAGGAGATGCGCAAGCCCACGCAAAACAACGCCCTCCTGCGCATGGGGGTCTTCACGGCCGTGGCCATTGCGATCCACAACTTCCCCGAAGGACTGGCCACATTCGCAGCCGCGCTGGCAGACCCCGCCCTGGGCATCTCGATCGCCGTGGCGATCGCGATCCACAACATTCCCGAAGGCATCGCCATCGCGGTGCCCGTGCATGCCGCCACCGGCAGCCGGAAGAAGGCCTTCTGGTTGAGCTTCGCGTCGGGACTGGCGGAGCCGGTGGGTGCCTTGATCGGCTGGTTTCTGCTGCGCTCGCTGTTCGGGCCGACGACCTTCGGCGTGCTGTTTGCCTCTGTCGCCGGGGTGATGGTCTTCGTCTCGCTGGATGAACTGCTGCCGACCGCCAAGGCCTATGACACCGGCCACACGGCAATCTATGGGTTGATCGCGGGCATGGGGGTCATGGCGGTCAGCCTGCTCCTTGTGTGACACAGGAGAACGGAACCTGCGAGCCGGCACTGGAAGTCCGGATCGTCATCACACTGTCGCGTTGTTGCAGATCCGCGCGAATGTTCGTACGCGAATCTTGGGATCTCGTCCCGAACACTCTTCTTCGCCCGATAGGCAACCCCCTTCGACTCCATGAGATGCACGTGTGTACGGCCTTGATCAACTCCGGCCGCCGGTCGGAGTGACGTGTATACAACATGCTGCCCCGTGGGGGGTTACGGGTAGACGGGCCAGAAGCTCCCCGGCCGGCAGGGGCTCCACCGCCACGTGCGATCAAGCCGGGGACCGCGAGTAGCGCCCGGCACGGATCCTGCACAGGGATCCAATGCACCGGTGCGGCGGCCAGTGTCCTCCAAGGGTACTGGCCCCTATCCTGGACGCTGTGGGCCCCGGAAGTCAGTGTAGAGACTCGACACTCGAGAACGACGGTGCGGATCAGACCGTGAATGCGAAGTCGAGAGTCGGCCGTTACATCCGGGGCGCCCAACTCGTGATCCGCCTGTCCGGTGTGGACAGGTGGTTTGCATGGGTCCCGGCGGCCATCGCCGCCGGGACCTGTGCATGGTGCGCCGACAGCCGTCCGGGCTGTCCGCCGACCGGCCGGATCCCAAGCAACGCCTTGCACCGCAATCTGTTCCGGGTTCCACGCGTTTTCATAAGCATCCCGGCTGCGCATACCGACAAAGAGCCTGGAGGTTCTACAGCGCCGCGGCTGGCCCAGAGCGCAGGCCTCCTCGCGGAGGATACCCTCGCGGCGCGTAGCGCATGCGCGGCGCACAACGGAATCGAATGTGGAATCGGAGGTGCTCGAGTCATGTCCAGCAGCCGCTCATCGTTGTCTGTTCCGGTCGTCGCCGGTTTGTGCCTGGCGATTGGCTGCATGGGTTCCGGCGTTGTCTTCTCGCTGGGCTGCATCCTGACGCCGGCCGCGTCGGCCGGGACCTGGCATGTGGATCCCGGGGGTGCGGGCGATGTGCTCAGCATCCAGGCTGCCGTCAATGCCGCGGTGGATGGCGATACGATCCTGATCGCCCCCGGGCAGTACGCGGAAGGCATCGGAACGACCAAGGGCCTGCACTTCCGAGCCGATGCGGGCGGTGATGTCCTGTGGGAAACCGAACCCGGCATGGCATGCCTGTACATCTCCGACGCGCCGGAGGCCTCGGTCCACGGCATTCATTTCGCGGGCGATGTGTCTGGCGCGACCGCCGGGCTTGCTCTCTTCAGGAATGGGGGCATCGTCGAAGTCCACGATTGCGTGTTCGAGAACATGACCGCCAGTTGGTCCGGGGGGGGCGCCTTTCTCTCCAATCAACAGACCGACATGCGCCGCTGCGTGTTCCGCAACATCACAAACAACGCGGGACCGGACCACAGGGGCGGTGCGGTTCATGTCTACAGCAGTGAGCCAGCCAGCTACATCGTGGATTGCACCTTCGAGAACTGCAACTTCAACGGAAGGGGTGGCGGCCTGAGCGTGACATCCCAGTCCGCTGCAGCGCATGTATATGTCGAAGGCTGCGTCTTTCGCAACTGCACGGGTGAGAGAGGCGGGGCGCTGAGCGTCTACTCCGGACCGGCGACGATTACCGGATGCGCCTTCGAGGACAACACGGCCACCCTGAACGGGGGCGGGATCGATCACTTCTACCAATTCCTGGAAGTGCAGGACTGCATCTTCCAGGGCAATGTGGCTGCCTCCCAGGGCGGGGCCCTGATCACCGCCGATACGGGCGCGGAAGCCCTGATCCACGACAATCTCTTCTGGGACAATCAGGCGCCCGAAGGCGGCGCGGTCTTCTGTATGGCCAACCTCGTCAGCCTGGATCGGAACACCTTCTTCCGCAACCGGGCCACGCTTCTGGGCGCCGCCCTCGCGGTGACCCAGGGCGCCGTGGACATCCAACGCTGCATCATCACCGAGTCGGATGGCGCCGCCGCCCTTCACTGTACCGTGGAACCGACGATCGGCTGCTGCGACTTCTGGCTCAACTTCTCCGGCCACTCATCCGGTTGCAGCAACTTCCTCGGAACGGCGGGCAACATCGAATCCGATCCGATGCTCTGCAACTGGCATACCGCTGACTTCCAGGTGGCCGCGAGCTCGGCCTGCGCCTCCGGCAACCTGCCGGCCGGATGCGCCGGACAGATCGGGGCCTACGGCGTGGGCTGCGCGGTCACGCCGATCCACTCGGTAACCTGGGGACAGATGCGAACGCTCTTTCTGTCCGAGGCCGAGTGACCGGCGGCCGGCTCAGAACGGTCCGATGAATAGCTGCCAGTCTCCTGCGGCGGAGTTGAATTCATTGCTCTCGACAATGATCCCATTGTAGTTCCTGCGGTAATGGGCCGAGGTCACCTTGCCGGGGACATGCCCTTCATAAAGGCGATAGTGGAACTGGGTGTTGCCCGCATGGTCGCCGGGATAGCCCACCCGAGGGATGTCAGCCACCGTGATACCACACAGATAGTCATCGTGCAGGCCCGGCTGATCGAAGGAATGACGGATCGTCAATTCCAGGAACTGAATCGCATCGGTTGTGCTGGTCACGGTGAGACGCAAGTGGAATTCGTAGTCGGTCACCTGACCCCACTCGTTCTCATGGTAGTACTCGAAGTCGCAGGTGCCCACCAGGCCGTTCCAGTCCATGGCCGGTCCCGGCCCGCCGCCGGGCGGGGCAATGTTGGTTGCGGAGAAGAAGGCATCCAAGAGATTGCCGCCGCCGGGATTGACCATGGCTCCGGTGGCAATCCAGTTGAAAGCCGGCTGCTGCTGCAGGCGCGCCAGCAGTCCTTCCTTGACCACCATATCACCGAACGCCAACGTCTGGTTGGTCGGCCCGGTCCACCCGGCGGTGACCGGCACATCGACCGAGTCCTCCTCGATGTAGACACGCACATACGAGTTGCCTGGGAAGACACGGTCCAGGTGATAGGCGCCGTCCTGGTCGGAGACGCCGGTCCCCTTGGGCAGCACGTAGGTGGTCGATCCCACCTTGTAGACCGAGCGAGCGGTCAGCCCGGCCAGCGCCTGCCCCTCGTCATCCACGAATGTACAATCAGCGTTGTAGCTCCAGCCGATCGGTTCCAGCATCGCCGGCAGCTTCTCGTCCTGGCCGCCGTTGGCGAAAAGGTAGCTGCTGATCTCCTGCTGCATCCCGGGAATGCTGTTGGTGCCTTTGGCTATGATCTCCCAGGCGGCCTGAAACCGAGGCGGAATCTCACCATCCACGACCGGCACCGGGATCAGGCGACTCTCGAAGTCCCGGATCTGCGCATCCGTGCGCGTCAGAGTTGCCAGCAGCGCTGTGCCGAAGCCCTCAAGATCGGTGAAATCAACTGCGGCGGGATGGGCGCCGCCGCCCGTGAGAAAGGTGCCGCTCTCCGGATTCATCGTGCTGGGCGTTCCGATCAAACCCTTGAGGTAGTACTCGGCGAAATAGGCCGGCTCCTCGATGAGGTTGTTCTTGGCCCCCGGCCGTCCGATTTCATGACCGGCCGCAAGCCCTGGAACGTCATGAAGGTCGCCGTACCGAGGAGCACATGGTGGAAGTAGTGTCCGGTCTCGTGCGCGACGCTGCCGGCGCAGTCATCGATCATCATGAGGCCGCACCAGACAAACAGCCGGAGATTGTCATTGTAGTAGGGCGCGTAGCAGGGACTGGCGTTGGGACCGACCTTGGCGCGTTCACGCAGATGCACTACATAGGCCAAGTGTCCGTCGATGGCCCGCCGCACGTCGGGGCGGCGGTGATCGGCAACTGCCAGGACCAGATCGTCCACGGCGTCCTTGACATTGGTCTTGAACGCGGCCAGCTTGACACCGTAGGGGCTGGAGGTCTTCACCGAGATCCGGCGGAACTTGCTTATCTTGGTCGCCGCGGCCGCGGCGCCTTTGGTCTGATTGATTCCCACCGTCATCTTGACCAGGGCTTCATCCGCGGGCAACAACTCCACACGCACCGTATCCGGGGCTTCCGTCAGCGACGCCAGGGGGACCCAACCCGCGTCCTCGAAGACGCTGCCCTCCTGGATGACATCGCCAAAGGGCATGTGGCGCAGGATGACGTCGAACTCGTCGGCGGCCGGAAGGACCACGATCTCCACCGCACCGGTACCCGTGTACAGGATTTCGAAGGCGTTGTCGTCGGCACCGATCTCCGGGCCGCTCACAATCGGGGTGACAGTGAGTTCGCCACCACCTTCCGGGAAAGAGAATGTCTCGCCGGTGGAGGCGTCCTCGATCCGAGCACCAGCCACGGAAGGTACCTCATGGACCTGGCTATCGCCGAACGACCAATCCTCGGTCGTGGGATCCGGGCGAGAGGTTGGATCCGAGTCGCTGCAAGCGAGGGAGACGAATCCGAGGAGCAAGGCGGGCAGGCACGCGACGGCCTGCCGGAGCCACAGGGCAAGGTGACAGAGCATGGACCCCTCCAAATCATGAGGTGGGTCGAGCCGTAGCGTGCACCAAAGCGGCGGCACGCTAACACAGGGCCGTTTCGGCCGCAAGGGCGTTGATCAACGGAGACGCCGAGCAGCCGGCCGGGAACTGCGGCGGCCGCGGTGGGTTGGGTGTGGGCAGTGGCCCGGGGAGTGGCTTGGGGAGTGGCCTGGGCAGTGGCCTGGGCAGTGGCCCGGGGCGGGCGGCCGTGGTAGCCTTCCTGCTCCCGACATCCGGCCGGCCAGCGACTCTGCCCGGCGACGCAGGCGGTCCGCGGCCGACCTCTGTTCACCGGCAGCAACACAAGGAGAGCTCATGACCTGGACTGAATTGCTCAAGGGTGGTATCGAGTACAACTACGCCGTGACCGAGAATCTGATGAAGATGGTGGAGGACACCCACCTCGGCTGGAAGCCGAGCAGCGGCAGCAACTGGATGACGACCGGCCAGCTCCTCCATCACCTCAGCGATGCGTGCGGCGCCCCGTGCAAGGGTTTCGTGACCGGCGACTGGGGCATGCCGCCCGACGTGGATCCCAGCCAGATGAAGCCCGAGGAGATGCTGCTCCCGGCCGAAAAGATGCCCACCGTCACCAGCGTGGCCAAAGCGATCGAACGGCTGGCCGAGGACAAGGTGCTGGCGCACCGCATGGTGGATCAGGCCGGCGAGGAGCGGCTGGCCAGCGAGGTCGCCAAGGCCCCCTGGGACAACATGGAGTTGATGCTGGGCCAGCGCCTGCTGCAGATGGTCGAGCACCTCGCGACCCACAAGGCCCAACTCTTCTATTACCTGAAGCTCAAGGGCGCGCCGGTCAACACGGGGCACCTGTGGGGCATGGGTTGATCGCGGGCACAGATCCCTCTCACTACCGGCCTACGCGCGGGGATCGCTGGGTTGGACTTCGGGTTGCGCTTCGGGCCGGGCCTCGGGTTGCGCTTCGGGCCGAGCCTCGGGTTGAGATTCCTCGGCCAGGGGCCGCGCGAAACGCTCATCCCAGGCGTCGTTCTTCTTCAAGTTCATGCGCCAGTAGAAGTCGGCCAGGCCGGTCGTGACGAGAATCTGGTAAATAGCGCGCCGCGGCAATGAGAGCCACTCGGGCTCGGCGAGTTGGCGCACGAGCCGCGCATCGAACGCGCCGGTGCGACCGAACTGGGCGCCCAGGGAGTGAAAGCGCCGGAACAGCCCGCGCGTCAGCCATGGGGGCTGAAGCTGAATGCCCTCGACGCCGCCCTTGACGACCGTGCCCGCATAGCGGCAACCGAGTCGAGCCGGCAGCCGCTCGAGCCAGGGCTCCAGCCAGCGCGAGTGGTGGCCTTCCGGGAAGCCGCTCTGGACGATGAATCCGAGCGTGACATCGTGGATCGGCTCGCGCGGCGCCAGGCTCTCCACGAACTGCTTGACCAGCCCCGGCATCGCGTGGACGTAGAGCGGAAAGGCGAGAATCACGGCCTCGGCCCGGCCAAACGCCGCGCGGTGCTCCGCATGCCGGCTGCGTTGCGCGAGGAGATGTTCCTCGGCGTGGTTCCCGGGCGTCTCGCCAAAGCCTTCCATGAAGTGCCGGATCAGAATCCGCGTGTTGCTCGCGGGACCGCGCGGTGAGCCGTTGAGGATGAGCAGGTTCATCGCGTCCCTTTCCCGGCGGCCGAACGGAACGCTTCGAGAAGCTCAGCGGGCGACACGGTCGTCGTGTGTCCCCCGGCGAACGGGGAGTGAAACTGGTCGGCAACGCGCGCGAACCAGCCTGTCACGATGGCGACATCTCCGTCGGTGTCATCCGCTCCCGGTTCGAGCAGACAGGCGAGGGCAGGCCGCCGATCGTAGCGCGGGATGTGCCGGCACTCGACCCGTCCCTCGGTCGTTCGCCCCAGGCGGATAAACGGCAGCGCGTTGGGGCACAGCTTGTCGACGGCGTCCTTGAGCAGGGCGCTCGGGAACCCGAGCAGCATCGGCGACGCGAACAGCATCAGGTCACTCCGTACCCAGGCGCGCCGCACGGCGTCCCCATCGTCGGTGGCGGCACAGCGCCCCGGAGTCTTCCACCAGCAACTCCAGCACCCGGTGCAGGAGCGGATCTGCATGCTGCGCAAGTCGAGCCGTTCCACCTCGTGTCCAGCGGCGAGCAGGCCGCTTTCGAGGGTGTCCAGCCGCTGCAACAGCTTCGTGTTGCCTTGGCGACTCTCGCCATTGAGGATGCCGAAACGCATGGTTCATGCCTCCAGCCCAAGCCTGGCAGCACAGCGCGGGGACTCCAGCGCAGCGCGTGGACTCCAGTGCGCGTGGATTCCAGCACAGCGCGGGGACTCCAGTGTCGCGCGTGCACTCCAGCATTGCGGGTGCACTCCAGCATTGCACGTGGATTCCAGCGCAGCGCGTGCACTCCAGGATAGCGTGATACGTGCCTCCGTCAAGGAGCGACGTTGCGATTCGATCATACCCTTGCCTGCCTACTTCTTGGGGTAGGGACGTTGAGAGGCAGGGGGAACGCCCCTGAGTGCAACGCGCGCGCCTGATCCCCCGCCTTCTGACGGGAGCTCCCGCCTGGTCCTGTACCACCAGATCCTGAACCACCTGGTCCTGTACCACCTGATTCCAAACCGCCTGATCCAGGAATTGGTACCCCCCCCTCTCCCCGAAAATCGGCACCGAACGCATCACGGCGGGAGTTGCACGGCGAGCCATCGTGACATAGCCTGGCCTTGACCGATCGTGTTCGATTCCGAAACGGAGCACTGTCATGAACTCATGCTGTTTGGGCCGGCGATGGCTGGCCTTCATCCTCGTCGTCCTTGCTCTGGGTTGCTCGCGGGAAGAGCAATCCGGGGGGCAAGCCTATCAACCGGGGCACTCATATGAGTTGCCTGATCCAGAGGTGCTTGCACGCTCACGCGCCTTGGCTGACTCCGGATACGTCCTGATGGCACTGGAGCGCCACGATGAGGCCATTGCCCTCATGAAGGCGTCTCACGAGGCCCTTCCATCCAGTCCCCGGGGGCCATACAACCTGGCCTGTGCGTACAGCCAGGCGGGGGATCGCTCCGCGGCATTGGCATTGCTGGAGAGCGCCATTGAGGCCGGATGGGACAAGTATCACCACATGCTACATGACCCTGATCTTGAACCATTGAGAGAAGACCCCGGCCTTGCCGGACTGATCGAGCGGGCCAAGGAGAACTTCGCCCGAGGCCTCCAGCCTCTCGCGCGGGGGCTTCCCGAGGTTCAAGTGACCGAAACGTTTTCGAGCTTGGACAGCTTGTGGATGTACTATCAGGAACAGAGGCGTGACCTTT
>CAYQJL010000280.1:0-4119 GCA_964417675.1 uncultured bacterium
CATGCCCCCCAGATCGCCGGCTTGACCCTGCGCCAGCGACGTTGCTAGAGTGCAGCGATCCTTGGGGGAATCCACCACTTCCGCTGTGCGGGCGGTCCATGATCTCGAACCGGATGAATAGACCCGCTTCCGGGCTCCACGCCCGCCGGATTCGGCGGGCGCTTTGCGCCCGTGTGAGGTCACGGAGCTGTCCCGGCGCTCTGGCCTCCGCGATGTCTCCCTGGCTCCTGCTTCTGGCCCTCCTGATCCTGTCGTCCGGAGACCACTTCGCGTTCGTGGGACTCAACGGGTGGGCCCCACCCGCCGGCGCCCAAGCCGCCCACGATCCCGATGCTTCCGCAAGCGGCACGATTGCCGGGCGGATCATGGACGCCGAGCAGCGGGCGGTTCTGGCCAACGCCAATATCATCGTGGCCGGTACCGGTTATGGAACCTTCTCCCTGGGTGATGGCAGTTTCATGATCCCAAACGTCCCGGTGGGCCGGTACGCGGTGGTCATCACCCACGTCGGCTATGCCCCTGCCGAGCGGGTCGTCGAGCTCGGCGCCGAGGAAACGGTTCGAGTGGACGTCCATCTGAGCCCGCAGCCGGCGGCGGTTCTGCCCCCTATCGAGGTTCGCGCCACACGCCCGGTCATCGATGTCACCAAAACCTCGACCTCGCACAGCTTCTCCGCGCATGACTTGGAGGCTATGGTGACCGAGGCCCCCACGCTCGACCAAGTCGTGGCACAACAGCCCGGTGTCATCGTCGATCGCGGGAAGATCCATGTCCGCGGCGGACGGGATGACGAGAATCTCTTCGTGCTCGATGGCGTAAAGGTCAAGGATCTGCTCTCGGGCGAATCGATGGGCAGCGAAGTCGCATCGCGGGCCGCCCAACAGGTCGATATCAGCACGGGCGGCTTCGGCGCCCAGTACAGCCAGGCGATGTCCGGCGTCATCGCAACCCGCCTCAAGGAGGGCACCCAGCGCTGGCACGGCGCCTTCAGCTATGAGACCGACACGGGCCTCGGTGTCCGCGATCTGCACCACGTCTACATGGAGCTCAGCGGACCGAACCTGCTCGCCGGTTCGCTTCTGCGACTGGCCGGGGTCGACCGGCCGGAGGTGACCTTCTATACCAGCCTCTCCACCGACCTGGACAACGGGTACCTGCCAAGCATTCGCGACATGGCGGGCGACAGGAGGCTGCGATCGTCCATTCGCGATCAAGTCCTCGGCCAGGAGTTCACCTACGGAGAGTTCTTCTACCCGAACTCAACCAACAACTGGCGGTTGGTCTTCAAGACCGCCTGGAAGATCAACCGGAACAACAAGCTCTCCCTGTCGTGGACCAAGACGCTCGGGTTCCAGCAGGATTGGGGCGGTGCGGACATCGGAGACATCAACCGCAACGTGAGCAACTACCCATGGGCATGGGCGCAGCATTTCGATCACCATTATACGATTTCCAGGGACGTCAACATCTTCAGCCTGCAGTGGCACCGCTCCCTGGGCCTCAACACCGTAGCCAACGTGCGCCTGTGGCGTTACTACTCCGGCACGCACCGGGATGTGGCCGGCCAGCACTATAGCCGCTACAGCGACCTGACCGACGCTGACATCGAGACCGAACCCCCCGAGGATGACATTGACACCCCCTTCTTCCGCGACCTGGGCGACGCGCCCCTGTGGCGGGACAACCACAGCATCGTCTACGGGCTGGCCAATGATTGGGAAACACAGGCCGGCCGCCATGATCTGACCTGGGGTCTGTCGGCCGAGTACCAAATCGTGCAGTACCTCTCCCTGGACGCGCTGTCGGTCTCCCCGGATCTGGAACTGGGCCGGGAATTCGACATGTTCAAGGTGACTCCCAATGTCGGCAACCTCTATCTGCAGGATCGGATCGACTACGAGGGCCTGACCGCCCAGCTCGGATTGGTCTATGACTACTGGGTTCCCGGCCAGCAGGTGCAGAAGGCCCTCGATGAGGGCAGCCAGCCGCACATGACCCGGGAGCTGCGTGACAAGTTCTACAGTGAAACGCACGCCTTCCTGGGGCAACGCTACAAGGGGCACCTCAGCCCGCGGGTGGGTGTCTCCTTTCCCATCAGCGACCGGGCCCATCTGTTCTTCGCCTACGGCCATTACAGCCAGCGCCCTCCATACTACTACGTGTATGCGAAGAGCAACTCCCGCTCGAGCGAGGAATTCCCGCGGATCGGCAACCCCACCCTCAATCCGCAGATCAGCGTGCAATACGAAATCGGAACCGGATACCAGTTCACGGAGGAGACCGCGGCCAAGGCCACCCTGTTCTGGAAGGACCAGTACGACTATCCGACCAGCATCCGCCTGACGATGGGGGACCGCAGAACAACCCGAAGCAACTTCTTCATATACTGGAATGCGGACTACGCGCGCTCGCGCGGCATCGAGTTGAGCCTGCTGCGCAAGCGCAAGAACTTTCTGTCCGGCGCGCTGTCCTACACGTATTCGATCGGAAAAGGCAAGAGCTCCGATCCGAACAAGACCAAGCTGGTGCAGGAGCTCGGCGGCGATTCCCGCGAGACCGACCTCGGCGAGGAGTTCCTCTGGTGGAACCGGCCGCACAAGCTGACCGCCCAGGCCAGCCTGCGGATCCGGCAGCATGAGGATCCCCCCACCTGGCTGGGGTTCACCTGGACGCCGGATCTGCAGATGAACCTGTTCTTCACGCTGCGCTCGGGGCGGGCCTACACGCCCTACGATCTCCTCGGCAACCAGACCGCCGATCCCTTCTCACGCAACGGCCCTCTGGAGATGACCTGCGACTTCTCGATGCGCAAGGGCTTCCGGGTAGGCGGCAAACGCATCGAGGCCAGTTTCAGCATCTTCAATGTCTTTGATCGCCAAACGGTGCTGGAGTTCGATCCGGTCACCGGCAAGGCCTACAAGATCGGTGAGGGATCCCTCTGGCGGGTTACGGACAATCCGGAGAACTACTATCTCAGCGACGAGGAGCTCGTGGCGGCCTACAACAAGGAAACCGGACAGAGCTATGGTCCGGATGCCGCCGCCGCCCTGCGGCAGTCGATTCTCGGCAGGTTCTACCAGTACTCGAACCCCGCCAATCTCGGCGCGCCCCGGGCGTTTCGCATGGGGATCAGCTATGAGTGGTAACCACCGCCGGTGCATGCGCGCCCTCCGCTTGATCCCGCCGTGCGCATGGCTTCTCTGCCTGGCGGTGTCGGCCCAGGCGCAGACCGGCCTTGGCAGCCAGCGAGTCGGAACCTCAGCGGGCGTCTTTCTCAAGATTCCCACGGATGCTCGCAGCAGCGCGCTGGCCGGGGCCACCGCTGCCCATATCAGCGGACCCGCGGCCCTGTACGTGAATCCGGCCGGTCTCGGACTCGAGGCCCAGCGCGCCGTGCAGGTCACCGTGATCGAGTTTGTGACCGGGATCCCCATGGGCGGCATCGCCGCCTGCATGCCTCTGGCGGCCATTGGCGGCTCGGTGGGATTCGGTTTCCGGGGCCTGTTCGCCGAGATGGACGAGACCGACGAGTACCATCCCCTCGGCACCGGCCGCCGGTTTTCCTACACGACCTGGGTCGCCGTCCTGGGCGCCTCGCGGGCCTTGACCGACAAGCTCAGCTTCGGCCTCAGCGCCAAGATGTTCTACGAGGGCATGGGCACCGAGATCGGGGGGCCGTCGGGGACCACCTTTCTCGCCGATGCCGGTGCGATCTACCACGTCGGATACCGCGATGCCCGCATCGGCATTGCCGTCAATGACTTCGGAACCGATCTGCGTCCGGAAGGCGACTATGTCAGCAACCGCGATGGGACCGGCATCCGCTACAGCAGCTTCTCCCCGCCAACGCAGTTTCGAATGAGTTTCAGCATCGATCCGTATGCCGGCAAGCTGTGGCAGGTGCTCTCGATGATCGAGATCGGCCACGTCGCCGACAATCAGGAGGCGGTCCGCCTGGCCAGCGAGGCGACGTTCCGCGGGATTCTCGCACTGCGCACCGGGTATGATCTGTTCGCGGATGCGCTGAAGTTTCACGCCGGATTCGGGCTGCGGGTCCGCACCGGCGATAGCGTCATCGAGATCGATTACGCCTACTCTGACGGACAGGCCTTCGGGACC
>CAYQJL010000281.1:0-7454 GCA_964417675.1 uncultured bacterium
ATTCATGACATTGCCGGGCGCACGCTCGCGCATTGGAGCGTACCCGCCGGCTTGGGTGGGCCGACACTCCTGTTCTGGGATGGAAGAACGCGCCATGGGTTGCCGATGTCCGGCGGGTTCTGTTTCTGCACGCTCACGGCCGGCGACCGTTCGGTCACCGAGAAGGTGTTGCTTGCCCGTTAGATATGACCGCGAAAGGCGATGCTGCCGGTCGGGTCCCGGATCTTCTCCAGGACCCGTTCCGCACAGCCGCACATGGAGCTGACACCAGCGGCCGGGGGTCGCTGGCGCGGCGACAGCCCGATGCCTCCGCGCTTTAGCGCACGATGCGCACGGAGCCTCCGACAGTAGCCCCATTGGCTTCGAGTCGAAGCATGTAGATGCCCGGGGATGACATCAGACCCGCATCATCTCGCCCGTTCCACGAGAATGTGTGCGAACCCCCGGGCACGATCCGCGCCGGAAGAACTGCGTGGCGACGGCCCGTGACATCATAGATCGTGGCCTGAACCTCACCCGCCTCGCTCAGTTGGTACTGCACCGTGATGCCTCCCTGGGTCGGACTGGGAGAAATCCGGTGGATTCGCAGGCGCCACTCCGGAACCGGGGTGGGTCCACTGGGAACGTCCGCCGTCGGATCCGGGATCCAGGCCGCGCCTCCGGTAGCATGATGGTCGGGATAGGGGTTTGTGAAGGCAACCCATTGACCACCCACACCCTGTGCGATGTCATAGGCGAAGCACGGGATCTGATCGTCCCCACGGGTGGCGGTGAGGAAGACGGTGTTGTTGCCAACGGCCATGCCCCGCCCCTGGCCATTGCTGGCGGGAATCGTGTTGGCCAGCTTGATCATCTCACCCGTGTCGAGATTGATCGAGTAGAGACCCGAATCTCCGTACTCGGTGTAGCCGTAGAGAAGCCCATCGGCCTGATTGAAGTCGAGCGCGAAGAAACGGAATCCGGTCCCAGAATAGACGTCCAGCACCAGGGTGGCCTGCCCGGTGACGGGATCGATGGCGTAGATCCCCTTGGGATCCGCATAATTGGAGAAGCCGTACAGCGTGTCGTTGCCATAGGCAAGCGCGGAGATGTCGACAGAAATCGTGCTCAACAGCTGCGGCGTCTCTGTGAGAGTGGCCTGATAGAGACGCGTGGTGAAGGCGCCATTGCAAAGGTAGAGAAGTCCCTCCGGTGTGGCGGCCGCGCCACTCACATCGAAGGCAAAGTGATCTTGGTACTCGACCTCCGGGAACCCCTCCAGATCCGAGGACCGCGTAACGGGCGTGGAACTCTCCAACCCCACGAACAGGTACTGTGCGTTGGCGGCCGCCGGCAGACCTACCAGTGCCAGCACGAGAATTGCTTTCCACCTCATGGCTGCTCCCTCCTTTGGTTGCTCGCAAGAACGCGATCTTACATCAAATTCGCGATACCTACAGGTGCGCCACCCGCCGGAGGGGCATCCACGGCCTCCGGCGGGAGGTATCCGAAGCCCACCTGCTCCCCTGCATTGCCCCGGGCTCATTCCGCCAGACGTCCATCATACTATCTCAATCTGCCTTGGTGCCGCAATAGAAGCCGGTGCCGCCACAGAAGCCCAACCTATTGTCAAAGTGTGCTTTAGGGTAGCAGCCTGGGATGCCGGCACATGAGGAGGAAGGCCCCGCCGCCCTCCGCCCCACGCAGGGAGGGGCCGCAAGAAGTATTTGTGCAACAAGTTAATGGAAACATGGTATTATCGGAGATGCCACTCTGCCTTCAGATCCCTCCGCGCGAGCTTCCCCTCGCACGCGACAGACATGGAGTCGGGAGTTGCGTAAGTGCAGGGAATGCCCCAGCAAAGCTCCGGACACGGGGTCCGGAAGTCAGATTACGAAGAGGTACAATGAAATTCGATGAACTGGAGCTCCGGGAAGAGCTACACCGATCTATCCATGAACTCGGCCACACTGAGCCGACACCCATCCAAGAACAGGCCATCCCCAAGGTCCTCGAGGGCCGCGATCTCATGTGCTGCGCCCAGACCGGGACCGGCAAGACCGCGGCCTTCGCGCTCCCGATCCTCCACCGCCTGGCCGGTCAGCCCCGCGCGCCGATTCGCGCCCTCATTCTCGTGCCCACCCGCGAGCTTGCCATCCAGGTTGGCAAGAGCTTTAATGAGTACGGCAGGCACCTCGAGATCATCACCGCCACCATTTTCGGCGGGGTGCCGTTCGAGCCCCAGGAGATGATTCTGCGCCATGGCGCCGACATCGTCGTGGCCACGCCGGGAAGACTCAAGGACCACATCTGGCGCGGCAACATTGACTTTCGCTACACTCAGTTCCTCGTCCTGGATGAGGCCGATCGCATGCTCGATATGGGGTTCATCAAGGATGTGCGCGAGCTCGTCGAGCTGATGCCCACCGAACGTCAATCCATGCTGTTCTCGGCCACGCTCGATCCCGAGATACAGCGCTTCTCCAAAGGGATTCTGACGGATCCTCTGCGCATCGACGTCTCGCCTCCACGCGTCACGCTTGCCGAAATCGACCAGTTCTTGGTCCAGACCCAGCCCGGACGCAAGCAGTCCACGCTGGAGTCCCTGATTCGCAAGTACAACATGGAACGCGCGATCGTCTTCGCACGGACCAAGTCAGGCGCATCACGACTCGCCTCGAATCTGCGAGCGCGCGGGTACAGCGCGTCCGCGATTCACGGCGATCGCAGCCAGGCCGAGCGCGTCCGTGCGCTGGAGGGGTTTCGCCAAGGGGCGGTCAAGATCCTGGTGGCCACCGACATCGCCGCCCGGGGTATCGATGTTGATGACATCTCGCACGTCATCAACTACGATCTGCCCTTCTCGACCAAAGACTACGTACATCGCATTGGCCGGACGGCCCGGGCGGGCCGTCGCGGCGTCGCCATTTCTCTGGTCACACCCGCTGACGCCCGTGGCATCGGCGCTATCGAACGACTGATCAAACAGAAGATCGCCTGGGACGGCCCCGCTGGGACGCCGGCGCCCACCTCCTCCGCGGAAAGGACATCCGCGCCTTCTGAGGCAACCGGCCGGCGCCGTTCCACACGGCCAAGACGAGACGATGCCCGCCGGGCTGCTCGCCGGGGCCCGCGGGACGATGCGGGAAGGGATGCCCGCGGGGACACTCGCCGGGGCCCGCGGGACGACGCACAAGAGAATCTGCGCCGCCGGTCGCCCCGCCCGCGCCGGGCGCGCGAGGATCGCGTGCCAGACCAGAAACAGCCGGCGGCCCGCGGCGCCCGCTCCGGCGTCTCCAGCGCCGACAGCCGCCGGCCACGGCGAAGCCGTCGTGAGCAGCCTCAGTCCGATACCGCAACCAAGAACACCAATGTCTTCCGTCGCGTGCTGCGCCGGCTGATCCCGCAGGCCGTCACGAAGTGAGGCTACAGCGCGGCCCGTACTACAGTGCGGGCCGCTCCACCACGACACGGCCGACCACCTGGAAGTAGATGCGCAAGCGCCAATCGAAACTGGTCTCGCGCTCCTGCGGGACCGAAATGCCGCTGACGCTGCCCGAAACTTCGAACGTGGAGACCGAGTGGCTCTGCAACGCCTCCAGCAAGTCCGCCAGGAGCTCATTGACGAAGTCGATCCCGCCTTCCTCGATCGGCGCCGAAACCAATTCGCCCAAGAGTGGGTAGACGGCCGCGTCGAACTCATCGATCAGGGTTTCCGATTCCTGCGTGTCTTCCCGGGTCACAATCACCACGGCATCCTGGATTTCCCGATCCGTGAGCGTCTCATAGTACGCGGTCACGCCGTACAGAACCGCGGAGACGTGGGCCGAATCGATCGCATCGATTTCGAATCCAGCCTCCTCGATCTGATCCCGTAACTCCTCGACGTCGATCACATGCGTATCGCTGTGCACATTGATGTCGCCGCGCGCCTCGAAGTTCAGCTCAATAAACTCGTCGACGACAACCGTGACCTCCACCTCTTCCATCTCAGGAAAGCTCGGACACTCCGCGGCGCCTTGCAAAAGAAGGATGAAGGTGGCAAGCATCCCCAGCCGCATCCAGATTCTAGAGCTCATCGTGCTCACCTCCTACATTCCCAAATCAAGGCCGAGTGCGAAGCCCGTGCCGGCGGCGGCATTGAACTCCGCGAACAGTGAGAGGACCGAGAAGCGAAGCAGGGTACCCAGAGTCAGGCGGACGTCGTTCTGTGTCTCAAGAGAGAAGTCCAGCGAAAGGTCTTCACTGGTCTCATCCGTATACTTCAAATCCGACTGGACCGAGTCAAGGCCGATGCCTATGTATGGCTGCAGAAACCCGTACTCGCGGCTTGCGGTCAGGTTGATTTGATGGGCGCGCGTCTTGAGCAGATCATCGCCGATGTCAATCTCGTGCATGAAGAATCCCGCCGCCAGATCTACCGGGAAGTTCGTCAACCACTGCGACAGCGAATGCTGGACACCGACCCCGAGGTAGCGCAGGTCGCCAATCTCCGCATCCCCAACGTCCACGGCCACGTAGCGAACCAGTGCCCGCGTCCCCTTGATGGCGCCGATTGTCACCTGGGGAACGGCCAACTGGAAGCTTCCGATATCGAATCCACCGGGATAGGCATGATACAAACCACTTTGACCCGCCACCGTCCTGCCGGTCGGATCCCCGATGACCGTCGGAACCGGGCCCGGTTCGAGACTGGTGAACCCGGCTGGATCGGTGGGCACATAGGTTCGGTCATCATCGTTGAATCCGATCGCCATGGCTGCTACACCCACGGTGAACGTCAGGTTGGATCGCGGGACATGGCCGGTTCGAAAGATCGCGCTGTTGAGCGTGCCGGACAGACCGGTGTCCAAGGGAGCAAGATACTTCTCCGCATTCGTGTTGGTCATACCCCCGAGGTTTTCCTCGAGCTGCCCCAACGCGCTCCCCCCACTCAGAATTGCGAGGGAACACAGGGCGCAAACAGGCAGACAAGCGCGTGGCTTCATGAGAACCTCCTTGTTCCAGAGTTGGGAAGACTCTAGACGGCGGGCCAAGCAATGTCAATTCGCAAGCCGCATCTGATGTGCCTATCGCAACAGGATGACGGATCGCACGTCCTCGCCCGCGGCCCCGACCAATCGGAGATAGTAGACCCCGCTCCCCGCGCGTCCGCCATTGTCAAGCCGTCCATCCCACGCAGCGCTGTGGATGCCGTCCTGGACCGGACGCAGGGTGACAGTGCGAACGATCCGCCCCGTTACGTCGAGGATCTCGAGGTGCGCTGGTCCGGCGCGCGTCAGTGAGTATGCGATCGCGACCGTACCCTCGCACGGATTCGGTCCCACGCTGTGGAAACGAGTGTCCCAGCAGGTTATGGCAGCTTCACTCCCATAGACCGTTCCTGCGCCATTGGTCGCATAGGAACGGACGTGATAGGTCACGCCCGGCTCGAGTCCGCGGATCTCGAAGCCGAATGTGCCGACCGCGCGCCCCACCTCCACACTGCTGTCGGCCACGGTCGGCTCCGGGTGGCTGCTCCAGCAGACGCCGCACCCCTGAATGTCGTCCCCGCCGCCCTCCACAACCGAGAGATGTCCTTGCGCAGAGGTCGACGACCGCGGCGTGATCTCCAGCAGGCCGAGGGACGGGAGGCCGATCTGAGTCGTCAAGGCGATCTGCGCGCCGTAGGCAGTCCCCGCCGAGTTCGTAGCATACGCCCGCGCATAGTACTGAGTACGCGGGCGCAAGTCATCCAGGTGGACATCGAAGCCACCTGTCCCGGTGCCGCTGGCGGCATGGGCATCCTCGATCGTCGGCCCTTCGGCCTCGCTCCAGCAGACGCCGCGCGCTTCGATGTAGTCCCCCCCGTCATCCACGACTTGACCGGCGACGATCGCGGTGGTCGCGGTGACGGTGGTGCGTTCTGCCGTCCATACCCGTGGCAGAGCCACATCTGTTTTGAAGCAACTCTGCTGGCCGTACCCGATGCCACGGCTGTTGACCGCAAACGCTCGTGTGAAGTAGGCAACCCCAGGCTCCAGGCCCACAAGATCTACGGCAAACGCGTCGCCCTGGTCGAGAGTGCCATTCGAGAGGAGATGATCGTCCGCGGTTGTGGGCGAGCCGGTTCTGTTCCAGCACAATCCGTACTCCAGCACCGGCCCCCCCCCGTCGCTGAGCAGGACGCCTCCGCAGCGCGCGGATCGATCGGTCACCGCAACGATGTCACTCGTCTCCACGGCCGGCGCTGCCATCAGCGTGCGGAAGAGTGTTTCGCGCCCGTAGGCCGTTCCCTGGACGTTGATTGCGTATCCCCGCATGTAGTACTGCGTGTTGGGGCTGAGATTCTCCAGGCACATGGAGAAGGCCCCCACGCTCGTGCCACCCGACATGTGGGCGTCATGAATCGTGGGATGCTCGTGTGTACTCCAGCAGACGCCGCGCTCGTAGAGCTCCGCCCCGCCGTCGTGGAGAATCACCGCCTCCACGGTGGCCGTAAAGGGCGTTGTGTGTTCCACGCAGGCGTCTCCGACCCAGGGGGCCTCCGCCAGCGTGTGGAAGCTCACGGAGACCCCATAAGATGTCCCGGCTTGACTGGTTGCGTACGCACGGGCGTAGTATTGCGCTCCGGGCTCGAGTCCAGGCATCGGCGCCCGGAAGGTTCCCAGGCCGCTTCCCGCGCTCGTGTGCTCATTGGCCAGGGTCGGATCGGGCTCCTGCGACCAACACACACCGCGCCCGCTCACCGCCGCCCCACCGGTCTCGACGACCTCGCCCTCGCACTCGGCGGATCGCGAAGTGATGCTCGCGACCTCTCCCGTACGCACGACACTCAGCCGGCCAGGCGTTTCGAAGGACAAAGTGCGGCCGTACCCCACGCCCGCGTCATTGATGGCATAGCAACGCGCCTGGTAGCGCACTCCGGGCCGCAGTCCCGTGATTCTGCATTCGTACGGGTCGGCATTGCCGTGGGATGCCATGTGCTCGCCCTCGATGCCGGGCAGATCCGCCACGCTCCAGCAGACACCGCGCTCCGCGATTCTCCCGCCACCCGTGTCAACCACCATCCCATGAACGGTGGCGGCGTCGAATGTGATCCGATTGACCTGGGAGGTTGTGACGACAGGAAGATCAGCATCCGTCGTGAACGGCACGGCTGTGCCGTAGGCTGTCCCCGTGCAATTGGTGGCATAACCTCGCACATAGTATCGGGTGCGAGGCTGCAGGCCGGTGATCGTGTAGCCGAAGGCACCCACAGCGCCGCCTACCTGAACGGATTCATGGTCAAGGGTAGGTGCCGAGCTGATGGCCCAGCACAGTCCGCGAGCCAGGATGGCGCTGCCCCCATCCCGGTCGATCGCTCCACGGATCCGCGCCTCGGTTGGCCCGACCGAATCGACCGCGACCACGCCCACACCCGGCAGGTTCACATGGGTCTGGAAGACGATCTGTTCGCCGTACGCCGTGCCGACACGATTGGTCGCATAGGCGCG